>NZ_JBZFLF010000010.1:0-46662 GCF_058313455.1 Sphingomonas sp. SP5
GCCTCAAAGACTGGCGCCGGGTTGCTACCCGCTACGATCGATGCCCGACCGCCTTCCTCTCCGCTATTGCCCTCGCTGCCACCGTCATCTTCTGGCTGTGATCAACGAGTCCTGACCCTAACCGCCGCGTGGACTTTCGTGGATAGCGGCGACAGATGGTGGTTCGACCAGAAGGATGAAACCAATCCCCGTGCAGACGCAGCGGATTGGATTTCAGCAAGGGAAGCCGCCAAGCCAAAAATGTGATGTTAGCCACATTCGCGGCCGCGCGTACAAAAGCTGCCAGTCTCCAAGCGGCCCCCTTCCCGCCATAGGCCTGAACCTTAACAACGATTACTTTCGGGATGTTGAGCAGCCCTGAGTGACCGGGATCGGGCGGAAGCGGGCCGTCCGCATCGGGCGTAACAAACCGCCCAAGACAGTCTCGCGCAGACATCACCCCCACATCACCCTCACCCCCGCTGTCCTACACCCCGCCGTTCCGCTACACTGCCACCATGGTCACGCCCGCTCTCGCTTCGCTCCCGTCGCACGGGGCACATGCGAGGCGCGATTCCGACGCCGACGTGCCGTCAACTTTGGCAACTTCCGCACTTGAATCGCCCCCGGCCGCGGCCAGGCGTATTATTCACATGACACACTTGAACCCCGCCCCTGCAACCGGCACATTGCGGGCGACCGGGCCGATGCCTGCTGGAGGACGATGATGGCGACCACCGCCGATACGCTGACTGGACAGACTGGGACCGGACAGACCGGGACTGCACCCGGCCTGGTGCTCACCCCGCCCGATCCCGTGCCGACGGTGCAGGCCGAGCGTGCCGCCGGGCTGGTGCCGGTGGACGAGGCCAAGAAGACGCAGCTCGAGGCGCGCGTCGACACCTTCGTCACCGAACTGGTGGCGCAGGACGTCAACAGCCCCGAATTCGGCAAACGCGTCGATGCGATCACCGCGATGGGCGCCAAGGAAATCCGCGAGGCGGCGGGCCAGTCCAACCGGTTCCTCGACCGCCCGATCCGCGCGATGGACAAGGACACCGGCGTCGGCGCCGACCTTGCGCAGCTGCGCCGGGTGATCGAAGACCTCGATCCCGGCCGCAAGGGCGCGCTCAGCGGGCCGAAGAAGATCTTCGGCATCATCCCCTTCGGCTCCAAGATGCGCGACTATTTCGACAGCTACCAGTCGTCGCAGACGCACATCAGCTCGATCCTCAAGAACCTTGCCGGCGGCAAGGACGAGCTGCTGATGGACAATGCCGCGATCGATACCGAACGCGCCAACCTGTGGGCGGCGATGGGCCGGCTCGAACAGATGATCCACCTCAGCAAGACGATGGACGCGCGGCTGGAGGATACGGCCAACGAACTCGACCATACCGATCCCGCCAAGGCCAAGGCGATCCGCGAAACCGCGCTGTTCTACACCCGCCAGCGCACGCAGGACCTGCTGACCCAGATGGCGGTGACGGTGCAGGGCTATCTGGCGCTCGACCTCGTCAAGAAGAACAACGTCGAGCTGGTGAAGGGCGTCGATCGCGCCAGCACCACCACCGTGTCGGCGCTGCGCACCGCGGTGACGGTGGCGCAGGCGCTGACCAACCAGAAGCTGGTGCTGGAATCGATCACCCAGCTGAACACGACCACCGCCAACATCATCGATTCGACCGGCAAGCTGCTGCGCAGCAACACCGCCGCGATCCACGAACAGGCCGCCGCCTCCACCATCCCGCTCGAAACGCTGCAGCGCGCCTTCCAGAACATCTACGACACGATGGACGCGATCGATACGTTCAAGCTGAAGGCGCTCGATTCGATGAAGACCACCGTCACCGCATTGGGCAGCGAGGTGGAGAAATCCAAGGGCTATATCGCCCGTGCAGAGGGCGCCGCACAGGGCGCTCTGACGGGTTCGGGCAAGGGTCCGGGCGGCGACCAATACCGCCTGGAGTCGCTGTGACGCGATGACCGAGGTCGACCAGCAGATCGAACGCGCCCGTGCCGTGATGGCGCGGATCAGCGAGGATTATCGCGGGCAGGTCAGCACCGCCTATCGCGCGCACGGCAAGCGGCTGAAGCGCAAGGCGGTCGGCGTCGGCACCCGCCTCGCCTTCATCTTCGCGGTCAATGCGATCATCCTGATCGCGGCGGGCGTGCTCGGCGTGATGCTGCCGACGGGGATCGGCCTGTTCGGCGGGCTCGCCGTGCTGCTGCTGATGGCGGCGGTGACGATCGCCATCGCCATCGCGCCCGCCGCGCGCGCGCCGTCGGAAAAGACGCTGCGCGAGGTCGACATCAAGGCGCTGCCCGCCAAGACCGAACGCTGGCTGGAGGCGCAGCGGCCTGCGCTGCCGGCGCCGGCGCGCGGGCTGGTCGACCAGATCGGCGTCCGCCTCGAAACGCTGTCGCCGCAGCTCGGCCGGCTCCAGGGGCGCGAGGAAGAGGCCTATGAGGTGCGCCGCCTGATCGGCGAGCAATTGCCCGCCTTCGTCAACGATTATGCCCGTGTGCCCGAGCCGCTGCGCCGCGTCGAGCGCAACGGCCGCACCCCCGATGCCGAACTCGTCGCCGGCCTCCAGCTGATCGAGCAGGAGATCGCCGACATGACCGCCCGGCTGGCTCAGAACGACCTCGACAGCCTATCGACGCGCGGGCGCTATCTCGAGATCAAATATCGCGACGAGACCGGCGGGTAAGCTCGCTTGCCCCGCCGGATCTATGCGCTAATCATCTGACGGAGAACAATAAAGGGGAGAGACGATGCTGATCCTGCTGCTCGCCGCGCAAGCTGCCCAGGTGCAGCCGGCGCCCACCGGACCGACGCTGGGTGCCAGCGACCACCGTGTCGACCAGCCGATCGCCGCCCCCGCCCGCAAGCCCGACTTCGCCGACGAATTCAACGGCGCCCGCGTCGATACCGCCACCTGGCGCTTCGACGGCGATTATAACAAGCAGGGCTGGTTCAACCACGAGAAGCAATATTACGGCCCCGCCAACGCCCGCGTCGCCGGCGGCGCCCTGACCCTCACCGCACGCCGCGAGACGCCGACCGCCCCCGATTCCGGCGGCCAGTCCTATACGTCGGCCAAGCTCGTCAGCCGCGGCACCTTCGGCTACGGCTTCTACGAGGTCAGCGCCCGCCTGCCCTGCGGCCGCGGCATGTGGCCGGCGATCTGGATGCTGCCGACCAGCGGCACCTGGCCGGCGATGGGGGAGATCGACATCATGGAGATGGTCGGCTGGAACCCCAATGTGGTTCACGCGACGCTGCACAGCGAAGCTTACAACCACGTCAAGGGCACGCAGCGCGGCGCCGACGTCACCGTGCCCACCGCTTGCACGGCATTCCACCGCTACCAGCTCGACTGGCGGCCGGATGCGATCCTGATCGGCGTCGACGGCCGCGCCTATATGCGCGTCGCCAACGACAAGCCGGGCGGCGCCGCGGCCTGGCCCTTCACCCGTCCGTTCCGCATGATCCTCAACCTGGCGGTCGGCGGCGACTGGGGCGGCGCCAAGGGCATCGACGATGCCGCGCTGCCGCAGGCGATGCGCGTCGACTACGTCCGCTACTGGCGGCGATGATCGCTCACCGCCACGCCTTGACGCCGAGCATGCCCAGGCCGCCGCACGCGGTCAGCACCGCCAGCATCACCATCACCGCGCTGAAATCCTGTGGGCTGGCGAGCCACCAGGTCAGCGGCGGCCCGAGCAGCGAAGGCGCGGTGTTGGCGAGGTTGAGGAAGCCCAGGTCGCGGCCGCGGTGCCGCGGGTTCGGCAGCAACTGCATCGCGAACGCCGCATGCAGCGCCACGAACACCGAAGATCCCAGCGTATACACGCCGAACGCCACCGCCCCCGCCACCCAGCCGCGCGCCGCCGCCATCCCGATCAACCCGATCACCGCCACCCCCGCGGCCAGCAGCAGGAACGGCTTGCGCCGCCGGGTGAGGTCGGAAAGCCGGCCGAGCAGCAATGCGAAGGGCAGCGGCACGACGAAGGCCAGCGTCAGCAGATGGCCGATCCGCACCGGCAGGCCGCCATGCTCGCTTGGGGGCAGGAAGCTCTCGAAATAATAGAGCAGATAGGCCTGCGTCACCACCGCGGCGATCTGCACCAGCAACCGCGATACGCCCGCCACGACCAGGTCGCGGCGCGGCGGCACAGGCGCCGGCGCCGTCCCCTCCTCCACCGCCAGCCTCTGCCGGGTCAGCAGCAGCGGCAGGGTGCACACTCCGGTCACCACCGGCACCATCGCCAACCGCCCCGCCTCCGATGCCCATGCCGCGCCGACCAGCACCGCCGAGAATGCCGAAGCGGCCGGCGCACCGAGCGACAGCAGGCCGCCGGCCAGCCCCTTCTGCGCGTCCGGTATCTCCTCCGCCATGGTCGCCATCATCGGTGCGAGCAGGGCATTCACCGCCAGCTGGAAGGCGACGATCGCCGCGACGATCACCCCCGGCGTCGTGGCGAGCGCGATGCCGGCGTAGGTGATGGCGGTGGCGACGATCCCACCCGCCATCCACCGCCGCCGGCCGCCGCCCCGGCGCAGCGACCGGTCGCTCAGCCAGCCGAACAGGATGTTGGACGCGCTCGCCGCCACTGCGCCGGCGGTGGCGCAGGCGGCGAACACCCCGATCCGCGCCTCACCCCCCAGCCCCTCCACCTTCACCGGCAACAAGAGCGTCAACAACGGCAGATAGGCAATGACGCCACCGACATTCGCCAGCGCGAAGATGAGCAGAAAGGCGGGCGAGCGACGGACGGACGACATGGGTCCACGAACCTGCCCGCCCCGGCGCCTTCCTGCAACCGACACCCGCGCACCGCCATCGCCATGTGCCGTGTCGCACCTGTTCAAGGTCCAACCGTGCTCCTGCCTGCGCAGGAGCACGGCGCCCCCTCGATCGGCGCATCGGTTCAAAGCGATCTGGGGCTGATCGACCTTCCATCCTCCCCCGCCAGGGCAGCTATCGCATATGGCGATGATGGCTCACGGCTTCGGATGAAGGAGCATGCCATCCCAGTATCCTTCGTCACCCCGGACTCGTTCCGGGGTCCACCGTGCCGCAAAATCAAGAGCGTATGGGTGTGCGGCACGGTGGATGCCGGACCAAGTCCGGCATGACGGAGGATTGAAGATCGCGGATCAGACAGCCCATATGCGATAGCCCTCCCCCCGCCAGATGGAGGATTGAAGGTCGACTGGTCCTACAGGCCTGCCGCCGATCTCGTTCTTCAGCGACGGCCCTCCCTCGTAAACACGCCCGTCAGGGTCGCATCGTCGCCCCCTCCAGCATCGCGGTCGATACCATCGTCCGGTCGCCGGCATCGCGGGCCAGTGCCACCCGGTAGCGGCCCGGCGCGATCCGCCAGCCGGGCAGCTTGACGTCGTAATCTGCCACCACCCGCGGCTCCGAGGTCAGCGTCACCCGCCGCGTCTCACCCGGCTTTAGCGTGACGCGCGTGAAGCCCGCCAGTCGCATCGGCGCGTCGCCGCCGTCGCGCGCCACATACATCTGCGGCACATCGGCGCCGGCGCGCTTGCCGGTGTTCACCACGTCGAACGTCACCGACAGCCGCGCGCCGCCGGTCACCACCGGGTTGCGATAGGCGAACTGCGTGTAGCTGAGCCCGTGGCCGAAACGGAACAGCGGCGTCAGCCCCTTCTTCTCGTACCAGCGATAGCCGACATCGGCCCCCTCGACATAATCGACCGGGAAGCTCTCCAGTACATAGGTGGACGCCGCCGCCGGGTTCGCCGCCGCTGCCGCTTCCAGCCCGCCCAGCCGGTCGAGGCCGACGGGCCGCGGGCGTGGCGGCTGCGAGGCGTCTGCGGGAAAGGTGATCGGCAGCCGGCCCGACGGATTGACTCGCCCGGTCAGAATCGCGGCCAATGCCTCGCCACCACGCTGGCCGGGGTACCAGGCCTGCACCACCGCCGGCACCGCCTTGATCCACGGCATCAGCACCGGCCCGCCTGTCTCCATCACCGCCACGGTGTGCGGCTGCGCGGCGGCGATCGCCGCGATCAGCGCGTCCTGCTGGTTGGGCAGGCGCAGGTCGGGCACGTCGTCCGCCTCCGTCGTCCATTGCGTCGCAAAGACGATGGCGAGATCCGCCGCCTTCGCTGCCGCCACCGTCGCATTAAGGCTGCGTCCGTCGACCCAGTCCACCCGCACGCCCGGCAGCGCCTTGCGCAACGCGGCGAGCGGCGAAGAGGCGTGGTAGGTGATCCGCGCGAAGGACGCCGATCCCCCGGTCGCCAGCGGAATCTCGACCGGCGCGCCGCCGACCGATCGCACCTGGCTCGATCCGCCGCCGGACAGCACGCCGACATCGGCATTGCCGCCGATCACCACGATCCGTTTGGCGGTGCGCGCGATCGGCAGCAGGTCGCCGTCGTTCTTCAGCAGCACGATGCCCGCCTCCGCCGCACGCTGCGCAACTTCGGCATGCGCGGCATAGGGCGGCGTCTGCGCAATCGTCGGTACCGGCGCGTCATAGGCGCCCGTCTCGATCAGCCCGGTCAGGTAGCGCGCGACCATGTCGTCGATCCGCGACTGCGGCACCTCGCCCTTCTCTACCGCGGCCTTCAGCGGCGCGGCGAAATAGAGCGCCTTGTCCAGTTCCTGCCCCGATTGCTGGTCGAGCCCGGCATCGGCCGCCTTGATCGTCGAATGCACCGCGCCCCAGTCGCTCATCACCCAGCCTTGGTAGCCCCAGTCGCGCTTCAGCACGTCGGTCAGCAGGTGGCGGTTCTCGCACGACCAGTCGCCGTTTACCTTGTTGTAGGCGCACATCACCGATCCCGGTCGGCCGCCCTCGATCGCCAGCTGAAAGGCGAGCAGGTCGCTCATCCTCAGCGCCGCCTCGCCGATCCGCGCATCGACGACCATCCTACCCGTCTCCTGCGCGTTGAGCGCGAAATGCTTGACGGTGGAGACGATGCGGTTGGACTGCACGCCCGCGATATGCGCCCCCGCCAGCGTGCCGGCGAGCAGCGGGTCCTCGCCCATATATTCGAAATTGCGCCCGTTCCACGGATCGCGCGTCAGGTTGACGCCGCCTGCCAGCAGCACGTTGAAGCGCTTGGCGCGCGCCTCCGCGCCGATCATCGTGCCGCCCGCCCGCGCGACGGCGGGGTCGAAGCTCGCCGCGGTGGCGAGGGCCGAGGGCAAGGCGGTGGCGACGTCGCCCACGCGCTGCTCGACCTGGTTGGCGACGCCGAGCGAGGCATCGCTCTCGCGCACCACCGGCACGCCCAGGCGGGGGATGCCGTCGATATGGCCCGCGGACGGGATCAGCGCCTCGCGCGTCTTGCCCGCCGCCATCGGCGGGAACAGCCCGTGGAGCAGCGCGATCTTCTCATCCAGCGTCATCCGCGCGACGATCCCGTCGGCCCGCGCCCGCGCCGCACCGGCCGTCGCGTCCGCCGGCGCCTGCGCCTGCGCCGCAGTGCGCGTCTGTGCCGCAGCCGACGCCAGGGCCGCCATCGCAAGCACGCTCGTGCCCGCCCACATCACCAACCGCCTCATTGCATCCTCCCACACATGTTTTCGGCTCTTGAAAGCATATCACGTGAACGTTCACAACTACGCTGGATCAACAACATCAATCGCTTGACAGACTTTCCGCGATGAAAGAAGTGAACGTTCTCAAAGAGCGCGGGATCGCCGCGTCCGACAGGGGAGGTTCTAGATGCAGAGCGCACATGCTCGCTTGCTTTCGCAATTCGCCATCGGCGTATCCACCATCGCACTGGTCGCATTGCCCGGTGCCGCCGCCGCGCAGGACACGCGCGCGCCCGACGCCGCCGCCACCGTCGGCAATCCCGGCCCGTCCGAGATCGCGCCGCAGGCCAGTGCACCCGAAGGCGAGACGGGCGACGACATCGTCGTCTCCGGCATCCGCGCCTCCTTGCGCGAAGCGGTGGACATCAAGCGCAACGGCCAGGGCGTCATCGACGCGATCAGTGCCGAGGACATCGGCAAGTTCCCCGATACCAACCTTGCCGAATCGCTCCAGCGCATCACCGGCGTGTCGATCGACCGCTCCAACGGCGAAGGCTCGACCGTCACCGTCCGCGGCTTCGGCCCCGAATACAATCTCGTCACGCTGAACGGCCGCCAGATGCCGACCTCGACGCTCGGCGACGGCGCCAGCGCGCCGGCTTCGCGCTCGTTCGACTTCGCCAACCTCGCCTCCGAAGGCATCGCCGCGGTCGAGGTCTACAAGACCGGCCGCGCCGCCGTCCCCTCGGGCGGCATCGGCTCGACGATCAACATCCGCACCCCCCGTCCGCTCGAAAAGCCGGGTCTGCGCGGCAGCATCGCCGCCAAGGGCGTGCTCGACACCTCGCGCAACGGCAAGGACCCGGTGACGCCCGAAATCTCGGGCATCTTCTCGGACACCTTCGCCGACGATCGCATCGGCATCCTCGTCTCGGGCGCCTACCAGCTGCGCAAGGCGAGCAACAACTCCGCCAGCGTCGGCTTCCGCGACGGCTTCCTGGGATCGGAAAACAACTGGGGCACGCTCGCCCAGCCCGGCACGCCGGGATCGCAGAACATCACCAACCGTCCCGGCCCCAATGCGGTCTACGAGATCCCGCAGAGCGCCGCCTACGACCTCATCGACATCCGCCGCGAGCGTATCAACGGCCAGCTCGTCCTGCAGGCGAAGCCGACCGACACGCTCACCGCGACGCTCGACTTCACCTATTCGCGCAACAAGGTGGAGGTGCGCGACAGCAGCGTCGGCATCTGGTTCAACTTCGGCGACACGTCGTCCGCCTGGACCGACGGCCCCAACGCCGGCCCGGTCTTCTACACCGAGCGGTTCGCGCCGGGTAAGGACCTGTCCTACAGCAGCGCGCTGACCGCCAACCAGTCCGAGAACAAGTCGCTCGGCGGCAATCTGACCTGGGATGCGCCCGGCAACGTCACCGTGTCGCTCGACGGCCATCACTCCACCGCCACCTCGAAGCCGACCAATCAATACGGCAGCAGCACCTCGATCGGCGGCGCGATCTTCGGCGTGCAGAACCAGACGATCGACTTCACCAACGACCTGCCGATCATCTCCTACAACATGTATCCGGGCATCAATCCGCTCGATGCCTCGCTCATCACGCCGACCGGCAATGCCTTCCGCAACGCCTATTTCCGCGACGAGATCAATCAGGTCCAGCTGAAGGGGCATTACGACCACCAGGGCGACATCCTCGACAGCATCGATGCGGGCTTCTCGTTCGTCGACAATCAGGTACGCTCGGCCTACGGCTTCATCCAGAACGAAACCTGGGGCGGCGTCGACCCGCGCGGCGCCAGCTTCGGTGCGGCGGCGGTGCCCGACGACTTCTTCCGCCAGGTCAGCCTGCCTGACAAGTTCAAGGGCGTACAGGGCGCCGGCAGCTCGGCGCTGCCCCCGGCGATCTACACCTTCGACTTCGAGCGCATGGCCGAACTGCTGCGCCAGCAGTACAACATCTGCTCCAGCCCGCAGACCGGCACGGTGCAGGCGAACACCTGCCTCGCCAATTTCACCACCGATCGGCGCATCCGCGAAAAGACGATCTCGCCCTTCGTCCAGTTCAACCTGAAGTTCGACCTGTTCGACCGGCCCGCGCACCTCATCGCCGGCGTCCGCTACGATCAGACCAACGTCGACTCCTCGGCGCTGGTGCCGATCCCGACCGGCACGCGCTGGACGGGCGCCAACGAATTCGCACTCTCCTATGCGGCGAACAGCGCGTTCACGACCTTCAAGGGCAGCTACCAGAACTGGCTCCCGGCGTTCGACTTCGACATCGAGCCGGTGCGCAACGTCAAGCTGCGCGCCTCGTACAGCCACACCATCACGCGCGCCGACTACGGCAGCCTGCAGGGCGGGCTGGAACTCGATTCCAATCCGCGCATCGGCGGCGGCACCGGCCGCAACGGCAATGCCGGCCTCGTGCCCTACAAATCGAAGAACATCGATTTCTCGGCCGAATGGTATTATTCCAACGAAAGCTACATCTCGGTCGGCTATTTCAACAAGGACGTGTCGAACTTCATCGGCACCACGCAGGTCAACACTCCGGCCTTCGACCTGCGCAATCCCGGCTCGGGTCCACGCTACCGGGCGGCGGTGGCCGCTCTCGGCACCACCGATGCGGTGCGGGTGCGCGACTATATCCTGCGCAACTATCCCGGCTCCTCGCAGGTCACCGGCCAGACCGAGGCGGGCGGCGCCACCTATCTCAACGGCAACATCTTCGGCCTGCCCGAAGACGACCTGTTCAACTTCCAGATTTCGCAGCCGTTCAACAGCGATCAGACCGCCAATATCCACGGCTGGGAATTCGCGATCCAGCACCGCTTCTGGGATACCGGCTTCGGCACGATCCTCAATTACACGATCGTCAACGGCGATGCGAAATACAACAATACGCTGGATCCCTCGATCGGCCAGTTCGCACTGACCGGGCTCAGCGACAGCGCCAATGCCGTCCTTTATTACGACAAATACGGCCTGCAATGGCGCATCGCCTATAACTGGCGCGACCAGTTCTACGCCGGCGGTGCCTTCGATCCTACCTATGTCCAGGCCTACGGCCAGGTCGACGGCAGCATCAGCTACGCCTTCACGCCCAAGGTCACCGGCTTTGCCGAAGTCATCAACCTCACCGGCGAAGGGCGCCGCGGCCACCGCCGTTCGGATAATTTCGTCACCTTCGCGCAGCCGGGCTACGCCCGCTATTCGGCCGGCGTGCGCTTCACGTTCTAAGGGGGATCACGCCGTCATCGCGAGCGCAAGCGAAGCAATCCAGAACCGGACCAGGACACCCTGGATTGCTTCGCTACGCTCGCAATGACAGGCCAATTTGCCGTCATCGCGGGCATATACGGAAGCTCTGTTCTCGGCCGACGTCGAAAGCCCCCGACACACGGACAGGGTGACGCGGACGTGACGGCGTCTCGGCTGGCTTTTTCCGCCGCCACACGGCAGGCCTGTCGCACACGGATCGAGAAGGACGCGGGGTGAAGACGGCCATCGCCAGCATCGTGATCGTCGGCGGCGGCACCGCGGGCTGGCTCGCCGCCTGCCGCATCGCCGCGGCCGCGGCCGGGCGGGTCGCGGTGACGCTGATCGAATCGCCCGACGTACCGACGATCGGAGTCGGCGAGGGCACCTGGCCGACCATCCGCCGCACGCTCGCGGCGATCGGCATTCCCGAAACCGAATTGCTCCTCGCCTGCGACGCGTCGTTCAAACAGGGCACGCGCTTCGTCGGCTGGACGACCGGTGCCGATGACGATCGATATTACCACCCCTTCACGCTGCCGCTCGACGCCGATCCGGCGGACTGGGCGGACCGCGCCTATGCCGATGCGGTGTCGCCCCAGCCGCACGTCTGCGCCCGCGATCTCGCACCGCGCCAGCGCGCCATGCCCGATTACGCCGGCGCGCTGAACTACGCCTATCACCTCGACGCCGCGAAGCTTGCCGCGCTGCTGATGCGGCACGCCACGCAGCGGCTCGGCGTCACCCACGTCCGCGACCATGTCACCGGCGTCGATGCCGCCCCCGACGACACGGTCGCCGCGGTCCGCACGCGTGGGTCAGGGCCGATCGCCGGCGACCTGTTCATCGACTGCACCGGCCATGCCGCACTGCTGATCGGCGACCATTGCGGCGTCGGCACCGTGGATTGCGAGCGCATCCTCTTCAACGATCGCGCGCTCGCCGTGCAGATGCCGGTCTCGCACGGCAGCCCGATCGCCGCGCAGACGGACGCCACCGCCCATGCCGCCGGCTGGATCTGGGACATCGGCCTGCCGACGCGCCGCGGCATCGGCTGCGTCTATGCCTCCGCTTACATGAGCGACGACGCGGCCGAGGCGACGCTCGCCGCTTATTGCGCCCGCACCGCGCCCGGCGTGCCGATGCCGCCGCCGCGCCGCCTCACCTTCCGCTCCGCCTATCGGGAGCGGCAATGGCAGGGCAACGTCCTCGCCATCGGCCTGTCCGCGGGGTTCCTCGAACCCCTCGAAGCGTCGGCGATCGTCACCATCGAACTGTCGCTCGACGCGCTGCTCGCCGATTTTCCCGTGTCGGCCGCAGTGATGCCGATCCAGGCGCGTCGCTTCAACGCTTTGTTCCGTTACCGCTGGGAGCGGATCGTCGAGTTCCTGAAGCTGCATTACGCACTCGGCCGGCGCGACGAACCCTATTGGCGTGCGCATCGCGATCCCGCCACGATCCCGGATCGCCTTGCCGACAATCTTGCCTTGTGGCGCCACCGTCCGCCTGCCGCGATCGATCTGCCTGCGCAGGACGAGATCTTCCCCGCCGCGAGCTATCGCTACATCCTCTACGGCATGGGCATCGGGGCCCCCGCAACGGGACCGATCGCGCAGCCGGCCGCCGATGGCGCCGCCCTTGCCCAACTCGCGACCCGCACCCGCGCGCTCGCCGCCAGCCTGCCGACCAACCGCGCCTATCTGGACGCGGTGCGCGCTTCACCCGAAAGATGTGCCCGATGAGCCACCACGCCCTTCTCACCGCCGAAGCGCACCGCAGCCTGCGCATCCGCACCGAAGCCGATGCCGCTTTGGGCGATGCGCAGATGGCCTCGATCGTCATGCCGGCAGAGTTCCGTCAAGTGCAGAATGCCTATCCGATCCTCTTCCGCCTCAACGACCAGCGCGACCGCTTCACCGCGCTCGCCCTGTTCGGTTTCGAGGCGGGCGAGAACCTCTACCTGACGGCCGGCGGCTGGGATGCGCGCTATCGTCCGCTCGCCATGGAGGTGCAGCCCTTCCTTATCGGCGGCGGTCCCGACGGCGGCGGCGACCGGCAGGTGCATATCGACATGGCCTCGCCGCGGGTCGGCGGTGATGAGGGCATGCGCGTCTTCGACGACGCAGGCGCTCCGACGCCCTACCTCGAAGGGATCGCCGAGCGGCTGGGCGCGCTCGACCAGGGGTATCGCGACAGCGCCGCCTTCTTCGCCGCGCTGGAGCGGCATGCGCTGCTCGAACCCTTCACGCTCGACGTCACGCTGGACAGCGGCGCCACCCATCGCCTGGTCGGCTTCCATACCATCGACGAAGAGCGCCTTGCCGCGCTCGACGCCGCTGCGCTCGGCGAACTCCACGCCGCCGGCCATCTGCTGCCCGTCTTCATGGCGGTGGCGAGCCTTGCCAACCTCGGCACGCTCATCGCGCGCAAGAACCGGCAGGCATCCGGTGGCTAAAGCGGCTCCTGCCCCCATGCCGGTGCCGGAGGTCGCGATAGCCGATGCCGCCGCGCTCGACGTGCGCCTGCGCGATGCCGACCGGCCGTTCGTCGTCCGCGGCCTTGCCGCCGACTGGCCGCTGGTCCGCGCCGGACGCACCTCCGCCGCCGCGGCACGCGACCTGCTGCTGGGTCACCACCGCGACCGTCCCTTCACTGTCTCCGTCGGCCAGCCGGGCAGCGGCGGACGGCTGTTCTACGATGCGGCGATGCAGATGAACTTCCGCACGATGGAAGCGAAGCTGCCGGAGATCTTTGCGCGCATCCATGCCTTCGCCGGGCAGCCGGACGCACCTGCCATCTATCTTGCCTCGATCGACATGCACCAGTTCTTCGACGGGCTGCACGAGGCGAATCGGATCGACCTGGGCACGCGCGAACCGCTGGCGAGCATCTGGATCGGCTCGCGCACCCGCATCGCCGCGCACAACGACGTGCCGCACAATCTCGCGGTCTGCGCGGTCGGCCGCCGCCGCTTCACGCTCTTTCCGCGCGAACAGTTCCGCAACCTCTACCTGGGGCCGGTCGACCATACCCCCGCCGGCCGCGCGGTCAGCATGGTCGATTTCCACGCGCCCGATCTCGCCGCGCATCCCCGCTTCGCCGCCGCACTCGCCGAGGCGCAGGTCGTCGAGCTGGAGGCGGGCGACGCGCTCTACATCCCCGCCTTGTGGTGGCACCATGTCGAGGGGCTGGAGGATTTCAACGTGCTGGTGAACTATTGGTGGCGCGACGCCCCGCGCTGGCTCGGCCAGCCGCAGGAGGCGCTGCATCACGCGATGATGACGATCCGCGATCTGCCTGCCGACCAGCGCGCGCATTGGCGCGAGATGTTCGACCATTACGTCTTCGCCGCCGATGCCGAGGCGCTCGTCGCGCATATCCCGGCGGAGGGACGCGGCGTGCTCGATCCGATGACGCCCGCCTTGGCGGGCCGCATCCGCGCCTATCTGCTGCGGGCGCTCAGCCGATGACGCCGCGCCGCATCGTCGTCGCCGGTGGCGGCACCGCGGGCTGGATGGCCGCCGCCGCGCTGGCTCGCGTGCTCGGCCGCGCGGTAACGGTTACTTTGGTCGAATCCGACGCAATCGGCACGATCGGCGTCGGCGAATCGACGATTCCCCCGATCATCACCTTCAACCGCCTCCTCGGGATCAACGAGGCCGAGTTCATGGCCGCGACGCAGGCGACCTTCAAACTGGGCATCCAGTTCGATGGATGGAAGACGCCCGACAGCGGCTACTTCCATTCCTTCGGCCTTACCGGCAAGGATCATTGGGCGGCCGGCTTCCAGCATTTCTGGCTGGATGGCCTGTCGCGCGGCCACGCCGAACCCTATGATGATTACTGCCTCGAACTGATCGCCGCGCGCGAAGGCAAGTTCGCGCATCTGCCCGACGACCGGCTCAACTACGCCTATCAACTCGATTCGACGCTCTACGGCCGTTTCCTGCGCCGCATGGCGGAGGGTGACGGCGCGCACCGCATAGAGGGCCGGATCGCGGAGGTGGAACTGGACGGCACCAGCGGCGACATTGCCGCGCTGGTGCTCGAATCCGGCCTGCGCGTGGAGGGCGACCTGTTCCTCGACTGCACCGGCTTTCGCGCGCTGCTGATCGAGCGGGCGCTGCATGTCGGCTTCGACGACTGGACCCACTGGCTGCCCTGCGACGCCGCCATCGCGGTGCAGACGGCGAGCACCGGGCCGGCCGTGCCCTTCACCCGCGCGACTGCGCATCAGGCGGGTTGGCAGTGGCGCATCCCGCTCCAGCATCGTGTCGGCAACGGCATCGTCTATTGCAGCCGCTACATGACCGAGCATGCGGCGCTCGAACGCCTGCTCGGCACGATCGAGGGCGAGGTGTTGACCGAGCCCAACCGGCTGCGCTTCACGACAGGCGCGAGGCGGCGGCAATGGCATCGCAACTGCATCGCGATCGGCCTTGCCGGCGGCTTCATGGAGCCGCTCGAATCTACCAGCATCCACCTGATCCAGCGCGCCATCCTGCGGCTCATCCGCATGTTGCCCGCCGGCCCCGTCTCGCCCGCCGATGTCGCCGAATTCAACGACCAGCAGCACACCGACATGGTGCAGATCCGCGATTTCCTGATCCTCCACTACAAGGCGACCGAACGGCGCGACAGCGCGTTCTGGCGGCAGTGCGCGGGGATGGAGATCCCGGACAGCCTGGCGCAGAAGATCGCGCTGTTCCGCGATACCGGCCGCGTCTTCCGCCGGAACGAGGAATTGTTCGCGGAAAACAGCTGGGTGCAGGTGATGATGGGCCAGGGGATCACGCCCGCGAGCCACCATCCGATCGCCGCCAAACTGTCCGACGACGACCTCGCCCGACTGCTGGCGACGCTGCGCCAAAGCGTTGCGCAGACCGTCGCCGGCCTGCCGCACCACGCCGACTATGTCGCGCGCTATTGCGGAGCCGCCGCCTGATGGCGCGCCGCCGCCAGTCCGTCACCATCCGCCACGTCGCCGCCGACGCCGGCGTGTCGTTGCAGACGGTCAGCCGCGTCATCAACAAGGAACCCAATGTGCGGCCGGAGATGCTGCAACGCGTCCAGGCCTCGATCGCGAAGCTCGGCTACGTGCCCTCGATCGCGGCGCAGCGGATGGGCGGCTCGCGCTCCTATCTGATCGTCGCGCTCAACGATCGCGAGCGCACCATCGCCGACTGGCGCAGCCGCCAGGGGACCGACTGGGTCGACCAGATGCTGCTGGGCGGCATGCTGACCTGCGCCGAACATGGCTATCGCCTGATCGTCGAGCTGGTCGACACGCACAGCGACCATATCGAACGCGAGCTGACCGGCGCGATCGCCGCGTTGCAACCCGATGGCGTGATCCTGACGCCGCCGCATTCGGAAAACCCGCTCATCACGCGCCTGCTGGAGGCGCAGGGGATCAGCTTCGCGCGCATCGGCTCGCTCAAGGCAGGCGGCGGCTTCGCCCTGACCATGGACGACGAGGGCGCGGCGCGGCTCGCCACGGAGCATCTCGTCGGCCTGGGCCACCGCCGCATCGGCTTCATCGCCGGCTCTGCCGAATACGAACTGAGCGGCTGGCGGGTCGCGGGATGGCGACGGGCAATGGCCGCGGCCGGGCTGCCGACGGAGGGACTGCTGGCACAGGGCGATTTCGGTTTCGCGTCAGGCCGCGCCGCCGCCATCGCCCTGCTCGATTCCGCTGCGCCACCGACCGCGATCATCGCCAGCAGCGATCAGATGGCGCTTGCCACCCTGGAATGCGTGCGCGAACGCGGCCTCGACGTGCCGGCCGACCTGTCCATCGTCAGCTTCGACGACACGCCGATCGTCCGCTTCGCCCATCCCCCGCTCACCGCCATCGTCCAGCCGATCGCCGAGGTCACCGCACGGGCGGTCGAGTGCATCATCGCCGAACAAGCCGGCCGCCCCGTGCCTGCCGGGCCGGTGGTCGTACCGGCGACGCTGGCGGTACGCGGCTCCACCGGACCGTTGGCCGATTGATTGGCCTGCCCACTTGATAGCCACTGGCCTGTCCTCCCGCCTTGATATATCGGTGCGGCGGTAAGCCAGGGAGACGCGGGTGCACACCGATACGCTGATGACGCAGACGATGCGCTGGTTCGGGCCGGGCGATCCCGTCTCCCTCGCCGCCATCCGGCAGGCGGGTGCCGGCGAGGTGGTCACCGCGCTGCACGACGTGCCCAACGGCGCCGTCTGGACGCAGGACGCGATCGCGGCGCGCAAGGCATCGATCGCGCAGGCGGGGCTCGGCTGGACCGTGGTCGAAAGCCTGCCGGTCGACGATCAGATCAAGACGCGCGGACCCCTGTGGGACGAGCGCATCGCCGCCTATCGCGCCAGCCTGACCCATCTCGCCGCGTGCGGCATCACCGTCGTCACCTATAATTTCATGCCGCTGCTCGACTGGACGCGTACCGATCTTGCCTATCGCATGCCCGACGGCGCGCTCGCACTGCGGTTCGACTGGGACGCCGTGGCGGCCTACGATCTCCACATCCTGCGCCGTCCCGGCGCCGAACGCGATTACGACGACGCCCGCATCGCCGCCGCCGCCGCGCACCATGCCGCCCTGTCGGAGGAGGAAGCGCACCGCCTCGAAGCCACCATCCTCGCCGGCCTGCCCGGCAGCGAGGAAAGCTTCACCTCGCAAAGCTTCCTCGCCGCGATGGAGCAATATGCCGACGTCGACGCAAGCCGGCTGCGCGACAACCATGCGGCGTTCCTGGATGCGGTCTGTCCGCATGCCGAGGCGCTGGGCCTCCGCCTCGTCGTCCACCCCGACGATCCGCCCTTCCCCATCTTCGGCCTGCCGCGCGTGGTGAGCACCGAGGACGATCTGGCGCAGCTGTTCGCGCGGGTGCCCAATCCGGCGAACGGCCTGTGCTTCTGCACCGGCTCGCTCGGCGCGCGCGCCGACAACGACCTTGCCGGCATCGTCGAGCGTTACGGATCGCGCATCGGGTTCCTCCACCTGCGCTCGGTCGAGCGCGACGGCACCCGCGCCTTCCACGAGGCCGCCCATCTGGACGGGGATGCCGACATGCCCGCCGTCGTCGCCGCCATCCATCGCCTGTCGCGGCGCGAAGGACGCAGCATTCCGATGCGCCCCGATCACGGCCACCTGATGGCCGACGATCTGGGGCGCCGCTGCAATCCCGGCTATCCGCTGATCGGCCGCCTGCGCGGCCTCGCCGAATTGCGCGGGCTGGAACGCGGCATCGCCTATGCCGCCTCCGCGCAGGAGCCGCAGCCATGAAGCAGCGCGGCGAAAAGCTCTACCAGCGCGTCGTCAACGCGATCAGCGAACGCATCGCCCAGGGCCGCTACACCATCGGCACGCGCCTGCCCGGCGAACGCGAGCTTGCCGAGGAGTTCGCGGTCAGCCGCCCGACGATCCGCGAAGCGATGATCGCGCTCGAAATCCGCGGGCTGGTGGAGGCGCGGCACGGGTCCGGCCTGTACGTCACCGCCGCGCCCGCGCAGCAGGTCGGGCCGGCCGAACTCGACATCGGCGCCTTCGAACTGATCGAGGCGCGCATCCTGTTCGAGGGCGAGGCGGCCGCGGTCGCCGCGACGATGATCGACGATGCCGCGCTCGCCGACCTCGACGCCACGCTTGCCGAGATGGCGGCCTGCGATCCGTCCAGCAGCGCCGCCTTCGACACCGACCGCCGCTTCCACCTGCGCATCGCAGAGGCGACCGGCAATACCGTCATAGCGACGGTAGTCGACATGCTCTGGCGGCTGCGTGACAGCGCGCCGCTGAGCGCCCATATCTTCGCCGAGGCATGGGCAGGCGGCGTCCATCCCCGCGTCGAGGAGCATCAGGCGATCGTCGAGGCACTGCGCGCCCGCGATTCCGCCGCTGCCCGCGGCGCGATGCGCGCGCACCTCAACCGCGTGGTCGAAGATCTGCTCGCCGCCACCGAGGTCGAGGCGCTGCGCCGCGCCCAGTCGGAAATCGAGGAACAGCGCGGCGCCCTGCGCCGCCGCCTCCATGCCTGATGCTGCGGTGGCATGTGCCGCCCGTCATGCCTAACCCCTTCCCACTACAGGAATAAGCAGCGCCGGCCGTTCCGGCCTTAAACACTCTTCAATGCTGGCATGGCAGCGTGCCGGGATGCTGTTAGCCCGCTCCCTCGCCTGTGTGCTCGTCGCCTGCGCGACCTGCGTGCTGGCGGCGTCGGCACCGCTGGCGCCCCATGCGGCGGCACCGCGCGAGCGTGGCGACGCGGCGCCACCCGATCCCTGGCGCGCCGCCGCCGACCGGTTCTTCAAGGTGGTCGCGCGCGACGAGGCGATCCCCGATACAGGCCTGCCGCGCGCCGTGGCGCAGGATGGCGACGGCTTCGTCTGGCTCGCCACCGACGCCGGCCTCGCCCGCTGGGATGGGACGGGTTTCAAGAGTTATACCACCGAAGCCACCGCCGATGCGGGTGCCCTGCCGGAGGTGATGGTCAACCTGCTGTTCGCCGATGCCGCCGGCAGGTTGTGGCTGGGCATGAGCGCCGAAGGGCTGTTGTGGCACGACCCCGTCACCGAACGATTCGTGCGGCCGCCCAATCGCACGCCGCTCGATGCGACGCATGTCACCGCGATCGACGACGATGGTGCAGGCGGCCTGTGGGTCGCCAGCGATATCGGCCTTGCCCATGTTCGCGGCGCCGACCGGCGGGTGACGCTGATCGCGCCGGATGCCGCCAACAATGTGCCGAACGGCCCGATCCGTGCGCTGCATCGCGACACGCGCGGCGCGCTGTGGATCGCCGCCGATCACCGCCTGTTCGTCCGCCGGACGGGCGCGAGCCGGTTTGTGCCGGTCGTGCTGCCGGGGGCCGGTGCCATTGCCGATCTGCTCGACGACGCGCGCGGCAACCTCTGGGTGTCCACCTCCAACGGCTTCTACACCGTCGATGCCGGTGGCGCGGTGCGTCACCTGCCGGTGGGCGAGCGCGAGCGGCCGCCGGTACTAGGTGCGATGATCCGCGCCGGCGACGGCACGATCTGGACGGCGTCGCGCACCGGGATCTGGATCGTCGATCCGGCGACGTCGCGCATCCGGCACTTGCGCCACGATCCGCTCATCGCCAGCAGCCTGCCCGAAGATGGGCTGAACCAGCTGATCCGCGATGCCGCCGGCCGGGTGTGGGTGGTCGGCGATGCGACGCTTGCCTATGTCGATCCCGCGCCGCGCCGCGTGCTCGGCTTGGTCGGCGCGCTGCGTCCGGCACCGGGCGCGCTGCCCGATCAGGCCTGGGCGGTCGGCGCCGCGCCCGATGGCACGCTCTGGTACGGCGCCGCCGACGTGCCGGCCGCCCGCCTGGTGCCGTCGGCAGGCGGCATCGCGCCGCCGCAGCGGCTGCCGGGGGCGCGTCGCGACGTCCATGCCTTCGCCTTTCCGCCCGGCCGTGGCGCCTTCACCGCCGGCGACGACGGGCTGTTCCACCTGTCGCTTGCCGGCACCGACGCGCGACGCCTGTCGGCGGAACCCTGGTCGCGCCTGCTGCTCGACGGCGATCGGCTGTATGTCGGCGGCACCGGCGTCGGCGTCGTCGACGTGCGGCGGCCGGGTGCGCCTGCGCGCGCCGCCTGGTCCGCCCGGCTCACCGATCCGCGCGTCCGCTCGTTCGCCGTCACCGGCGACGGATCGCTCTGGGTCGGTACGGCGCGCGGGCTCAATCGCGTCGACCCGAGGACAGGAACGGTGGAGCAATTCCGCCCCCGCACCCGCGCCGGCGCGGCGTTGCGCGGCAATTACGTCAGCACGCTGCTGACCGATCGGCTGGGCCGGCTCTGGGCCGGCACCGTCGGCGGCGGCCTCACCATGTTCGAACGCCACGGCGGCGCCTGGCGGGGCATCGCCCATCTCGGCCGCCGCGAGGGCCTGCCGCACGATACGGTCGACAAGCTGCTTGCCGGCCCGGACGGCGCGATCTGGGCAAGCACCGACGGCGGCATCGCCCGGATCGACCCCGCCACCCGTGCGATCACTCTGCTGAAGCCGGCCGACGGCGTCGCCTTCACGGCGAACTGGACCGGGGCGGGCGATATCCTGCCGGACGGACGGCTGGTGTTCGCCGGCTTCGGCGGGCTGACGATCATCGATCCTGCGCTGCCGGCCACCACGCCCTGGCAGGCCCCGCTGCGCTTCACCGCGATCCGCGGCGGCGGCCGCTCCATCCCCGCGCAACAGGCGACGACGCTTACCATCGGCTCCGACGAACGCAGCCTCACCGCCGAATTCGCCCGGCTCGATTATGCCACGGGTCGCGATCAGGCCTTCGCCTATCGGCTGGAGCCGCAGGAGAGCGAATGGACGCGGGTCGACGCCCAGCACCGCATCGCCCGCTACACCAATCTGCCGCCGGGGCGCTCGACGCTGGTGGTCCGTGCGCTGGAGGGCAGCGGCGCCAGCGGCGACCGCCTTCGTCCGATCGGCGCACCGCTGACGCTGACGCTCGACGTGGAGCATCGCTGGTCGGAAACGCCGATCGTCCGCGCCGCTGCCGTCGCCGGCGTGCTGGCCGCCACGCTCGGCCTCGTCCACCTGCGGCTGCGGTCCGCGCGCCGGCGCGAGCGGTTGCTGGAAACGCTGGTCGAACGGCGCACCGCCGAACTGCTCGTCAGCCGTTCCGAGCTCGAAAAGCTCGCTTATTCGGATACGCTCACCGGCCTCGGCAATCGCCGCCTCTATGGCGAGGTGCTGGCGCGGCTGGTCGCCACCGCATCCGCCAGCTCGCCGTTCGCGCTGCTGCTGATCGATCTCGACCGGTTCAAGCAGGTCAACGACGGCTTCGGCCACGATGTCGGCGATGCCCTGCTGGTCGAGGTCGCCGACCGGCTGACCGCGACGGTCCGCCAGCGCGACAGCATCTTCCGCCTCGGCGGCGACGAATTCGCGATCCTGATCGCCGATGCGCGCGACGATCAGGGCGTCGCCGACCTCTGCCGGCGCCTCCAGGCCGCCTGCGCGCCGCCGGTGACGATCGACCGGCGCACGCTCCACCCCGCGCTCAGCATCGGTGCGGTGGTGGCGCGCGACGGCGCGACGACGGCGGAGGCGCTCTACAAGGCGGCGGACCTCGCCCTCTATGAGGCGAAGCGTGCCGGCCGCGGCACCTGGCGATTGGCGCCCACCGCCGCCGGCTGACGCCCGCAACCCTATGCCGACACTATGCGAAAGCCGGGAATCGCTCTCGAATTGCTACGCGGCATGCGCTTAATCGCACGTCCTTGATGGGATGCTCCGACGGTCGGGGCGCTCCCGATGAGGACCTGAGATGAAGACGCTGCCATGGTTCGCCGCGCTGCCGTTCATGCTGTCGCCGGCTGCCGCTTTCGCTCAGGCCGGGGCCGCGCCGCCGCCGGTCGTGACGGTGAGCGGCTCGGCCGGGATCGTCTCCGACTATCGCTTCCGCGGCGTGTCGCAATCGGACGATCGGCCGGCGGTGCAGGCCGGGCTGACGATCGCGCATGGCAGCGGCCTCTACGTCGGCACCTGGGCCTCCAGCCTCGCCGGCTGGGGGACGTTCGGCGGCGCCAACATGGAACTCGACCTGATCGGCGGTTACAAGACGCGGATCGGCGCCACCGGCACGCTCGACGTCGGCGTCACCTGGTATCTGTACCCCGGCGGCGCGGCGAAAACCGATTTCGCCGAACCCTATGCCAAGCTCAGCGGCACCGCCGGCCGCGCGACGCTCACCGCCGGCGTCGCCTATGCGCCCCGGCAGGAGGCGATCGGCGCCTGGTATGACGACGGCGCCAGCGCCGCCGCGGGCGTCTACGACCATCGCGGCGCGAAGGACGACAATCTCTACCTGTGGGGCGACGGCGCCTATGCGGTGGCCGGCACGCCGTTCACCGCCCGCGCGCACATCGGCCACAGCCGGGGGCAGGACGGGCTCGGCCCCAATGCCACCGCGCTATCGCCGACCGGCGCCTATTGGGACTGGTCGCTCGGCGTCGACACGACGTGGCGCGGCCTGACGCTCGGCCTCGGCTGGGTCGATACCGACCTGTCGGACCGCCGCGCTGCCTATCTCCGCCCCAGCTTCAGCAAGGGGCAGGACGGCACCGGCTCGATCGCGGGCAGCACGTTGCTCGCCTCGCTCACCGCCGGCTTCTGAAGGGAACCGACCGATGCATGACCTGATCTGGCTGCTCGTCATGGCCGGGCTGGCGGCGGCGACGCTCGCCTATGCCCGATTGTGCGACCATGCGTGAGATGACGCGATGACCCTCGACCTCTGGCTCGCCGCGCTGACCGCACTCGGCCTTCTCGTCTATCTGGTGGCGGTGCTGATCCGCCCCGAACGCTTCTGAAGGGAGCGGATCCCATGACCTTGCAGGGCTGGCTCCTGATCCTCGGCTTCGTCGCCATCCTCCTTGCCGCCACCAGGCCGATGGGGCTGTGGCTGTTCGCCCTCTACGAGGGGCGCCGGACGCCCCTCCACCGCCTGCTCGCGCCGGTCGAGCGCGGTATCTACCGCCTCGCCGGTGTCGATCCCACGGCCGAACACGGCTGGCGCCGCTATGCCCTGCACATGCTGGCGTTCAACGTCATGCTGCTGGCCTTCACCTATGCGGTGCTGCGGCTGCAGGGCATGCTGCCCGGCAATCCGCAAGGGCTCGCCGGCCTGTCGCCGGATCTCGCCTTCAATACCGCGATCAGCTTCACCACCAACACCAACTGGCAAAGCTATGCCGGCGAAGCGACCATGTCGAACCTCAGCCAGATGCTCGGCCTCACCATCCACAACTTCGTGTCGGCGGCGACCGGCATCGCGCTCGCCTTTGCGCTGTTCCGCGGCTTCGCGCGGCGCTCGGCGACGACGATCGGCAATTTCTGGGCGGACTGCACCCGCGTCACCCTCTATCTGCTGCTGCCGCTCGCCAGCCTTTACGCGCTGTTCCTCATCGCCAGCGGCGTGCCGCAGACGCTCGCCGGTGTCGTCGACGTCACCACGCTCGAAGGCGCGAAACAGTCGCTGCTGCTCGGCCCCGTCGCCAGCCAGGAAGCGATCAAGATGCTCGGCACCAACGGCGGCGGCTTCTTCAACGCCAACAGCGCGCATCCCTTCGAGAACCCGACCGCGCTCACCAACCTCGTCCAGATGCTGTCGATCTTCCTCATCGGCTTCGGCCTCACCTGGACGTTCGGCAAGGCGGTGGGCGACACGCGCCAGGGCTGGGCGATCCTCGCCGCGATGGTGATCCTGTTCCTCGCCGGCGCCACCCTCACCTATGCGCAGGAGGCCGCGGGCAATCCGATCCTCCATCACCTCGGCGTCGCCGGCGGCAACATGGAGGGCAAGGAGGTGCGCTTCGGCATCGCCGCCTCGTCGCTGTTCGCCGTCGTCACCACCGCCGCCTCGTGCGGCGCGGTGAACGCGATGCACGACAGCTTCACCCCGCTCGGCGGCCTCGTGCCCCTGTTCAACATGCAGCTGGGCGAGGTCGTGATCGGCGGTGTCGGCGCCGGCATCTACGGCTTCCTGCTGTTTGCGCTCCTCGCGGTGTTCGTCGCCGGGCTGATGGTCGGTCGCACGCCCGAATATGTCGGCAAGAAGATCGAATCGCGTGAGGTGAAGCTCGCCGTGCTGGCGATCGCGGTGCTGCCGCTCGCCATCCTCGGCCTCACCGCCCTGTCGTCGGTGCTGCGGCCCGGGCTCGCCGGGCCGCTCGCGTCCGGGCCGCACGGCTTTTCCGAGATCCTCTACGCCTTCACCAGCGCGGTCGGTAACAACGGCTCGGCCTTTGCCGGCCTCTCCGCCAACACGCCCTGGTACAACGGCCTGCTCGGCGTCGCGATGTGGGTCGGCCGGTTCTTCATCATCGTGCCGATGCTCGCCATCGCCGGCAGCCTCGCCGCCAAGGCGCACACGCCCGCCGGCGCCGGCTCGTTCCCGACCACCGGCGCGCTCTGGGTCGGCCTGCTCGTCGGCATCGTGCTGATCCTCGGCGGCCTCACCTTCCTGCCGAGCCTCGCGCTCGGTCCCATCGCCGATCATCTCAGCATGATCCGCGGCCAATCCTTCTGACAGCGAGGGCGTCCATCATGGCTCGCGCAGCCACCAATTCCCTGTTCACCGCCGAGCTGATCGTGCCCGCGATCCGCGCCGCCTTCGTCAAGCTCGATCCGCGCGCGCTGGTCCGCAATCCGGTGATGTTCGTCACCGCCGCGGTCGCGCTGCTGCTCACCGTGCTGCTCGTCCTCGGCCACGATGCGCTCGGCCTCGGCTTCAAGCTCCAGCTCGTCGTCTGGCTGTGGCTCACCGTGCTGTTCGGCACCTTCGCCGAGGCGCTGGCCGAAGGGCGCGGCAAGGCGCAGGCCGCCTCGCTCCGCGCGACCAAGGCCGAACTCACCGCCCGGCGCCTGACGGACGGCCGCACCGAACGGGTCGCCGCCAGCACCTTGCGCGCCGGCGACCTCGTCCGCGTCGAAACGGGCGATCTCATCCCCGCCGACGGCGAGGTGACCGAGGGCGTCGCCTCGGTCAACGAAGCGGCGATCACCGGCGAAAGCGCGCCGGTGATCCGCGAGGCGGGCGGCGATCGTTCGGCGGTGACCGCCGGCACCCGCGTCATCTCCGATGCGATCACCGTGCGCGTTACCGCCGATCCCGGCCAGGGCTTCCTCGACCGCATGATCGCGCTGGTCGAGGGCGCCGAGCGGCAGAAGACGCCCAACGAGGTGGCGCTCACCATCCTGCTCGTCGGCCTCACCATCATCTTCCTGATCGCGGTCGGCACCATTCCCGGCTTCGCAGCTTATGCCGGCGGGTCGATCCCGGTCGCCATCCTCGCCGCCTTGCTCATCACCCTCATCCCGACGACGATCGCCGCCCTGCTCTCGGCGATCGGCATCGCCGGCATGGATCGGCTGGTGCGCTTCAACGTCCTCGCCAAATCGGGTCGCGCGGTGGAGGCGGCGGGCGACATCGACGTGCTGCTGCTCGACAAGACCGGCACGATCACCATCGGCGATCGCCAGGCGAGCGAGTTCCGCCACCTCGCCGCAACCGATGCCGATACGCTCGCCGAAGCGGCACTGCTCGCCAGCCTCGCCGACGAGACGCCGGAGGGCCGCTCGATCGTCGCGCTCGCCAGAACCCGCCTGACCGACGCCGCCATCGTGCTGCCGGAGGGTGCGGAGGTCATCCCCTTCACCGCGCAGACGCGCATCTCCGGCGTGCGGATCGGCGGCACCACGATCCACAAGGGCGCGGTGGATTCGATCCTACGCGCCAACCCCGGCCTCGGCGAAACCGCGGCGGCGACCGAATTGCGCCGCATCACCGATGCCATCGCCCGCGCCGGCGGCACGCCGCTCGCCGTCGCGCAGGACAGCGGCGACGGCCCGCGCCTGCTCGGCGCGATCCTGCTCAAGGACGTGGTGAAGGCCGGGATACGCGAACGGTTCGGCGAACTGCGCAGCATGGGCATCCGCACGGTGATGATTACCGGCGACAATCCGCTCACCGCCGCCGCCATCGCCGCGGAAGCCGGCGTCGACGATTTCCTCGCGCAGGCGACGCCGGAGGACAAGCTGGCGCTGATCCGGCAGGAACAGCAGGGTGGCCGCCTCGTCGCGATGTGCGGCGACGGCACCAACGATGCGCCCGCGCTCGCCCAGGCCGATGTCGGCGTCGCGATGAACACGGGCACGCAGGCGGCGCGCGAGGCGGGCAACATGGTCGACCTCGACAGCGATCCGACCAAGCTGATCGAGGTCGTCGGCCTCGGCAAGCAGCTGCTGATGACCCGCGGCGCGCTCACCACCTTCTCGGTCGCCAACGATGTCGCCAAATATTTCGCGATCATCCCGGCGATGTTCGTCGTGCTTTACCCGGGCTTGGGCGTGCTCAACATCATGCACCTCGCCACGCCGCAAAGCGCGATCCTGTCGGCGATCATCTTCAACGCGCTCGTCATCCCCTGTCTCGTGCCGCTCGCGCTGAAGGGCGTCGCCTACAGGCCGATGGGCGCCGGCCCGCTGCTCGCCCGCAACCTCGCCGTCTACGGGCTCGGCGGCCTGCTCGCGCCGTTCCTCGGCATCAAGCTGATCGACCTCGCTGTCGCCGGCCTCGGGCTGGCCTGACCCCAATAAAGCCCCTCCCCTTCAGGGGAGGGGTTGGGGTGGGGGACGTCTCACAGAGACCGGCAACCCCCACCTCCTCCCTCCCAAAGTGAACGGACGTCAAAAGGACGCACCATGAACCAAGACCTCACCACCGCCCTCCGTCCGGCGATCGTCCTCACGATCCTGTTCGCAGCATTGCTCGGGATCGGCTATCCCCTTGCCATGACCGGCATCGGACAGGTCCTGTTTCCCGCGCAGGCGAACGGCAGCCTCGTGACCGTCGATGGTCGCGTGATCGGCTCTGCCGTCGTCGGCCAAGCGTTCACCAGCGATCGCTATGTCCGGACGCGTCCCTCCGCCGCCGGCAAGGGCTATGACGGCCTCGCCTCTGGCGGCTCGAACCTCGGCCCGACCAGCAAGACGCTCAGGGACCGCGTCGCCGCCGACGTCGCCCGCCGCCATGCCGAGGGGATGACCGGCCCCCTGCCCGCCGACCTCGTCACCGCCAGCGGCTCGGGCCTTGACCCCGATCTCTCGCCTGCCGCCGCGCTTGCACAGGCGCCGCGCATCGCGCGCGTCCGCGGCCTGCCGCTCGCCGAGGTCTGGGCGCTCATCACCCGGTTGACCGACGAATCTCCGTTCGGCGACCCGCACGTCAATGTCCTCGCTCTCAACCGCGCCCTAGACGCGATGCGGCGGTGACCGCCGCCCGATGACCGACGCGCGATGATTGCCGCGAGCCGCCCGGACCCCGACGCCCTGCTGCGCACCGCCGCGCAGGAAGGGCGCGGCCGCCTCAAGATCTTCCTCGGTGCCGCCCCCGGCGTCGGCAAGACCTTCGAGATGCTGTCCGAGGGGATCGCCCGTCGGCGCGATGGCGTGGACGTGGTCGTCGCCGTGGTCGAGACGCACGGCCGCGTCGAAACCGAAGCACTGGTCCGCGGGCAGGAGGTCGTCGCGCGCCGCGCCGTCCCCTATGAAGGACGCACCCTGCACGAGATGGACCTGGACGCGGTCCTCGCCCGCGCGCCGCGCCTCGCACTGGTCGATGAACTCGCGCACAGCAATGCGCCCGGCAGCCGCAACGCCAAGCGCTACCAGGATGTCGAGGAGCTGCTCGCCGCCGGCATCCACGTCTATTCGACGGTCAACATCCAGCATGTCGAAAGCCTCAACGACGTCGTCGCCGGCTTCACCCGCGTCCGCGTGCGCGAGACGGTGCCCGACCGCATCCTCGAAATGGCGGAGATCGAGGTCGTCGACATCCCGCCCGACGAGCTGATCGAGCGGCTGAAGGCGGGCAAGGTCTACCTGCCCGAGGAAGCGACGCGCGCGCTTGCGCACTTCTTCTCCAAATCCAACCTGTCGGCGCTCCGCGAACTCGCGCTGCGCCGCGCCGCGCAGGCGGTGGATGCGCAGATGCTCGACCATGTCCGCGCGCTCGGCGTCGGCGGCACCTGGGCCGGCGGCGAGCGGATCGTCGTCGCCGTCGGCGAGCTGCCCGGCGCCGACGCCCTCGTCCGCGCTGCCAAGCGTATCGCCGATGCCCTGCGCGCGCCGTGGACGGCACTGTTCATCGAGACGCCGCGCACGGCGCAATTCGGCGAGGCGCAGCACCAGCGCATCGCCGCCACCATGACGCTGGCGACGCAGCTCGGCGGCGGCATCGCCACCGTCCCCGCCGCCACCGTGCTGGACGGCATCCGCGCGTTCCTCGGCGAAGCGCGCGCGACACAGCTCGTCATCGGCAAATCGAAACGGTCGCGCTGGTTCGAGCTGCGCCACGGCTCGCTGGTCGATCGGCTGGTGCGCGACACGCCGGGCATCGCGATCCATGTCGTGCCCTCGTCCGGCGGCACGGCGCGATCCCGCGGGCGGCGGCGGCGGCACGGCTGGGGCGCGCCGATCGGCTATGCGATGACGCTGTTCGCCGTCGCGCTCGTCACCGGCGTCGGCACCGCGCTGCTCCACGTCCTCGACCTCGGCAACGTCGCGCTCCTCTATCTGCTGCCGGTAATGATGGCGGCGAGCCTCTACAATCTGCGCACCGGCCTCTTCGCTGGCCTCCTCTCCAGTCTTGCTTACAACTTCTTCTTCCTGCCCCCCATCGGCACCCTCAGCGTCAGCAACCCCGAAAACGTCGTATCGATCTTCGTCTTGCTCGGCGTCGCGGTCGCGACCAGCCAGCTGACCGCTCGCGTGCGCGCGCAGGCCGACATGGCGGCGGCGAGTGCCCGGGCCAACGCCACGCTGGCGGGGTTCCTCCACCGGCTGACCGGAGTCAGCGATCCGGCGGAGGCCGCGCGCGTGATCGGCGACGATATCGGCCGCCTGTTCGACGTGGAGGCGGTGCTGCTCGTCCCGGCGGCCGATGCCGGCACCGGCACCGGTCTCGTCGTGCAGGCCGCGACGCGGCCGGATTATGCACTGGGCACCATGGATCTTGCCGCGGCGCACTGGGCCCACGACGCCGGCACTGCCGCGGGCAAGGGTTCGGGCACGCTCGCCGCCTCCGAATGGCTGTTCCAGCCGATGAAGGCGGGGGAGCGGACGCTGGCCGTGCTCGGCATTGCGCGCGCGGATGGCGGCGATCCGGTTCGCGCCGACCAATTGCCGCTCCTCACCAGCCTGATCGACCAATCCGCGCTGATCCTCGAGCGATTGCGCCTGCAAGCCGAGCTACGGGATTTGGAGACGATCCGCACCCGCGATCGACTGCGCGCGGCGCTGTTGTCCTCGGTCAGCCACGATCTGCGCACGCCGCTGACGGCCGTCATCGCCGCGGCGGATGCGCTGGGCCACGGCACCACCCCCGATCTGGTCGCGACCATCCGGACCGAGGCGGCACGGCTCAACCGCTTCATCGCCAACCTGCTCGACATGGCACGGGTGGAGGCAGGCGCGCTGCGGCTGGCGGTAGAGGCGACCGATCTCGGCGAGGCGGTGGCGGGCGCGGCACACGACGCGCGACGCGCGTTAGAGGGGCATGCGTTGCAGTTGGAGGTGCCGCCCGACCTGCCGCTGGTGCACGTCGATCCGCATCTCCTCCATCATTGCCTGCTCAACCTGCTCGACAACGCCGGCCGCTATGGCCATCCCGGCACACCGATCGTCATCCGTGGCACGCATCGTCACGGTCGGTTGCGCCTCGTCGTGCTGGATGCCGGCCCCGGCCTGCCCGCCGGCCGGGAAGCGGAGGTGTTCGAAACGTTCCGCAGGCTGGCCGGCTCCGATCGGGCGACGGGCGGCACCGGCCTCGGCCTTGCCATCGTCAAGGCGTTCGCCGAGGCGATGGGCATGGGCGTGGAGGCGGCCAATCGCGACGACGGCACAGGGGGCGCCGCCTTTGCCCTTGTCTTCCCCCCTAGCCTCATCCTGCGCCTGCCCCCGCCAGAAAGCGTATCCCCAACATGACCGCCCGCATCCTCGTCATCGACGACGAACCCGCGATCCGTCGCCTGCTGCGCAACACGCTGGAACGGGCGGGCTATGCCGTGATCGAGGGCGTGAACGCCCGCGAGGCGCTAACGCTGGCGGCAGCCGAACAACCCGATGCGGCGCTGCTCGACCTCGGCCTGCCCGATCGCGACGGGCTCGGCCTCGTGCCGCTGCTGGTCCGGACCTGCGCGGTACTCGTCGTGTCGGCGCGCGATGCGACCGAAGAGAAGGTCGCGGCGCTGGATCTGGGCGCGGCGGATTACGTCACCAAGCCGTTCGACACCGACGAACTGCTCGCCCGGCTGCGTGCCGCGCTGCGCCACCGCGGCGTCGCCGAGGCACCCCAGGTCGTCGTCTGCGGCGACCTGTCGATCGACCTCGACCGCCGCATCGTCCGCCGCGCGGGCGAGGAGGTCCACCTGACCCGCAAGGAATATGACGTGCTCGCGCTCCTCGCCCGCCACGCCGGCCGCGTCCTGACGCACGCCCGCATCATGGACGCCGCCTGGACCCGGCAGGAGGATCCCCGCATCGAATATCTGCGCATCCTCATCCGCAACCTCCGCCAGAAACTCGAATCGCCCGGTCCGGTCGGCAGCGTGATCTCTAATGAATTGGGCATTGGCTATCGGCTGCGGGATCATTGATGCTGTTCGGCTGAAAGGATCACATCCGCGCCATCGTGCCCTCAGGTCATGCCGATTCACGCCTCTACCATCCCATGGATCTCGCCAGTTAAGAGCGGCAGGCATGTATGTAACGCTCTGCGTGGAGCTCCATGCTCGCGGACGCTAGAGACGTAAATTCGAGCTCATTCGGCGCCATAAAGCAAAGCGCCACCAGCCGAACTGTCGAAGAAGGCGGCGCGCAGCGGCAGTGTCGCTGCACCTATCGCGGTCGCGTCCCCATCGATGGTCGAGGACACGATCACGGGGGGCGGGCGGTGAAAGCCGCGTCGTTCGGGATTGGTGAACGTGACGCGCGTGATGATCCGTGCCGCCAGCGCCGGCGGTAGGCGGCCACCGAGCACGATCATCTCGGGATCGATGGTGGCCGAGATCGCCGAGACGACGAGATCGAGCGATGCCATGCTGTCGTCCAGCCAGGCGGTGACCGCCGGGTGCTCGGCATCGAAATCGGCAAGCATCGCGTGCAGATCGGCGAACGCCACGCCCATCCGCTGGAAGGTCATGCGGAGCGCTTCGAGGTTCGGCTGCGGCCAGCCGCCCGGCAGGATCGATGCGAATTCTCCCGCATTGCCATGGCGCCCGCGCAGCGGCACGCCATCGGCGATGATCCCCCCGCCGAACCCGGCGGCGAAATAGAGGTAGGCGAAGTCGCGCACGGTGCGGCCGTGGCCCAGCATCGCCTCGCCGATCCCCGCGACATTGCCGTCATTGTCGATCCACACCTTTTCGCCCAGCGCTTCGGCCAGGATCGTGTCGAGCGGCACGAGCGCCCAGGGATCGAGCATCCGCGGCGGGTTGAGCCGCGCGCCGTCGCCGATGAAATAGCCGGTCACGCCCACCCCGATCCCGACCAGCGTCGACCGGTCGCGCCGCGCGTCGGCCACGGCGTCATCGATCATGCGCCGGATCTGGCCGCAGGCAGACGCGATGCCGGTATCCACGAGCCGCTCGCTGCGCGCGCTCTGCACGGTGCCGGCAAGATCGAGCAGAACCAGCGAAACGGCATCGGTCATCACCGAAAGCCCGACCGCGAACGCAGCCGATCCCTCCAGCGCCAGCTTCGCTGCCGGCTTGCCGCGGCCGGCGGCCACCGGCGCCGCTTCGTTCAGCAGGCCGCGCGCGATCAGCGGCTCGACCAGCCGGGTGATCGAATGGGGGGCAAGGCCGGTCAGCCGGGCGAGATCGGCGCGGCTCAGCGACCCGTGGCGCGACAGCAGGTCCATCACGACGCGCTCGTTCATGGTAGCGGTGCGGCGGCCGTCTTCGCGCAGGAAATGCGCCGGAAATTCGCCTGCGGTGATGCCGTTCATCAGCCAGAGAAGGCGCGTGCCGAGCCGGCTGTCAAGCGAAGCGAGGCGAGCAGCGCCGCGATCCCGCACGCGGCCGCCACGGTCAGCGCGAAGACGATGAAGCCGCCGGGCGTGAAGGTCGGCACGCGGCCGAGGCCCCCCGCCAGTGCGAGGCCCGCCGCGCCGAGCGCCAGCTTGGACGCCATGGTATAGAGGCCGTACCCCCGCGGTCCCGCCGCCAGCGCAGGCAGCAGCGCCCAGCCGACGAGGTTGGTGACGCCCATCGCCAGCCCGAGCAGCATCAGCAGCAGGAGGCCGGTACTCCACGCACAGGCCAGCGCGATCATCGCCGATCCGGCGTAGGCGGCAGCCAGCAGGGCAAGGCCATGCCGGGGGCTGCGAAAGCGCATCGGGATCATCGCGGAGGCGGTCCGCCCGGCGATCAGCAGTGCAAGGATCGTCGTTCCGTCCGCGCGGGGCCAGGATGCCGGCAGGTGCAGCATCGCCTTGCCCAACGCCCCCAGCGCGACGATGCCGATCACGCTGGCGACGAGGAACGGCAGCGGCAGCCACGCACCCCCGGCGCCGTTCCGATCGGTGGCGGGCGACGGGAGCGGGTGGGCGGCGAGCAATGGCACCATCGTCGATCCGATCACGAAGGCGCCCGCGGCCACGCTCCACAACAGCGGCACCGTCGCCATCGTCTCGCGGTCGCCCACCGCGCCGATCGCGAGGAGCGAGGCGAGCGCGGTGCCCACCGTCCGGCCGCGCGACAGGCGGATCGCGCGGGCGGGATCGCTGCCCAACCGAGTCATCAGCGCATTGTGCGGCACGTCGCAGCCGGCATAGGCGATGCGGAAGACCAGCGTCGCCGCCAGCAACGCCCAGGCGCCGTACGGCGCGAGCAGCACGGTGGCGGGGAACGCCAGCGCCGCCAGCGCCAGTCCGCATCCGGCGACCGGCGCCGCGTGGCGGGGATGGCGCCCCAGCCAGATGCCGACGCCGAGATCCGCCAGCCCGTTCGCGGCAAGTCCCGCCAGGAACACGCCGCCCGCGATAATCGGATCGAGTGCGAAGGTCGAGACGAGCAGATACAGCGTCAGCAGGTCGCTGGCGGTCCACAACAGGCTCTTGCCGACATGCGCGGCGCAATAAACCGCCCAGGCGCGGCGCCAGTTCAACGGATCCAGCGCACCTTGTAGAGCTTCAACCCCGGCGTCTCGATCCGGTGGGTTGCCGTCGCATTGCGGTTCGCCACCGTGAAGCCGTTCGCCCACCAGCTGTCCTCCGCCTGCACCCACGCCATCGCCCCCGGTGATATGCTGACCGCCTTCACCCGCAGCTTCGGGTTGAGCGCCGCGATCGGCGTGAAGCTGCCTGCATCGGGATCGAAGGTCCATGCGCCGTCATCGGTGGTGACGACATAGTCGCCCTCGGGCGCCGGCGACAGGTCGTGCCCGTCCCGGCGGCCGGGCAGCGTCCAGCGCGCGGTTTCGACGAGGCGCGGCTTGCGCGCGCGCGGATCGAAGGAAAAGGCCTGCACGAGGTCGTGCGACAGCGCGAACAGCCGCCGGCGGCGCGCGTCCCACACCGCGCCATGCCCCGAAGGCAGCGGCAGGCTGGCGATCGGCGTCTCGCTACGCGACAGCTTGTAGAGCTGCAACCGGTCGCCGCGTTTGTGGATCGAGAGCGCGACCGCCGCATAGCCACCCGGCAACAGGTCCGCCGAATGCGCCATCGGCGTGTTCGCACGGAACCGCACCTTGCCGGTCGCACGGTCGATCAGCACGACGCCGCCCGTCGATGCGGTGACGAGGATCGACTTGCCGTTCTCGACCGGTTTGCAATCGTCGATGTGCGCCAGCAACGTGGTGCGATATGCGTCAGGCAGATCGCCGGCCTGCGCCGCGGTCCAGCGCCACGTTTCCGCTGCCGAATCGCCCGACACCGCATATTCGCGAATCTGGTCGTCGCCGCAGGCGTACAACCGCTCCGCGGCGCTTGCGCTGCCACTCGCCATCACCGTCACGATGGCTGCCAACATCCTCAGCTTCTTCATCTTTCCCCGTCCCGATCGAAGGCGATTGCGCATCGCTGCGCATCGTCATACATATGTCACTCAAGGTGAATAATAACGCACCGGCCTGGTCGGGGAAAGAGGGGATCATGATGAAGGCGTCATCCGCAGCGCGCAGGCTTTTGTTGCTGTCATCGGCGCTTGCCGCACCCGCAGGGGCGCAGACCGTGCCCGCTCCTCCCGCAGCGCCTGCCGCACCCGTGGCGCAGGAGAGCGACGGCGCCGACATCGTCGTCACCGGCGCCCGGTTGCAGGCGGTGCGCGAAATCGAGGCGAAGCGGACGATCGGCGTCATCTCCGACAGCATCAGCGCCGACGAGATCGGCACGCTGCCCGACTTCGGCCTCGGCGAGGCGCTGACCCGCGTTCCGGGCGTCTCCACCGTCCAGAACAACGCGCGCGGCGAGGCGCAATTCCTCTCCATCCGCGGCCTCAACGCCGATTATAATCTCGTCGAGATCGACGGCGTGCCGCTGCCCGCCAACGAAGTCGGGCGGCGCAACGTCTCGCTCGACGTGATCCCGTCCTCGCTCGCCTCGCGGGTCGAGGTGTACAAGTCGGTCAACGCGGCGATGAACGGCAATGCGATCGGCGGTGTCGCCAACCTGCGGACGCGCAGTGCGTTCGACAATGGTGGCAAGGGGTTCCTCGGCGGTCGCTTCGACATCGGCACCTGGGACTATCGCCGGGTGCGTCATGGCGCGACCCCGTCCGGCCAGGCCGAGCTGATCGCGGCCGATACGTTCGGGCCGGACAGCAAGTTCGGCTTCGTCGTCTCGGCCAGCTATTTCCGCCGCGACTCCGCCTCGCTCAGCTCGGCGACGGACAATTACCTCTATTTCGATCCTGCCACGGGCAATCGGCTGGTGTCGCCGACCAACGACGTGTCGAACGCCTTCGTCGCGCCCGACCGCAGGCGCTGGTTGCACTATGACAACGTCCGCCAGCGCTACGGCGCCTTCGGCAAGCTCGAATTCGACGACCATCACATATTCAGGGCGGCGTTCACGCTCGCCGACTTCCGTCACACCAATGACGAGGAGCGGCAGTCGAACATCGTCATCGCCAACACGGCCAACGCCAACAACCGCTACACGAACTTCGGCAACGTCACCGCGACCGGCGGTTCGGTGTCGAACGCCAATGCCCAGGTCGATCTCGCCCAATATGCCCAGCAGCGCCGGGTGCGTTACGGCGATTTGCATGCCGAGCTGAAGCCCGGCAGCGGCATCCACGCCGACCTCGGCGTCAACTACGCCATTTCGACCTATCACCAGGATGCGACGCTGGCGACCTATCGCATCGCGAACACCAACAGCCTGGCCTATCGCTATGCCATTACGCCGGGTGACTTCACCCAGTTCACCTTCGCCAATCCGACCTACGCCTTCGATCCCGCCAACTACCGCCAGTTCGAATACGGCACCACGACCGACGACAATCGCGAGCGCGCGCTGACCGCGCAGGGCAATGTCGGCATCAACATGGATGCGGCCGATCGTGGCTGGGGGATTCAGGCCGGCGGCTACGGGCGGTTCCTGAAGCGGCGCTACGATTTTACCGTGCTCAACTATCGCCCGCTGACGACCAGCACCTACCTGCTGTCGGCGGTGGACGATCCGGATGCCCGCTTCCTGCCCTATAATGGCGGTGGCCAGCCGATGCTGTTCGTCGACCCCGGGCTCGCGGCAAGCTTCTACGCCGCCAATAAAGCCGGCTTCGCGCCGAACAGCGCCAATGCGGCGGGCAGCCTCACGCCCGATTATATGTTCGGTGAGGACATCGGCGCCGGCTATGTCATGGCGCGCTATGCGACCGATGCGGTCGAGGTGGTGAGCGGCGTCCGCTACGAACACACCGACCTTCGCACCGGGTCGTTCTCGAGCAACACGCGCGCCGGCGTCACCAGCTATGTCTACGGGCAGCGCGGGCAGAGCTACGGCTATTGGCTGCCCTCGACGCAGGTCAATTGGAACGTCACCGACCGCTTCAAGCTGCGCGCCGCGGCGAGCCGGACGATCGGCCGCCCCAATTACGACGACCTGGCAGCACGCGAGGTCGTGTCGATCTTTTCGCAGGCCGATGGCGGCGGACGCACGATCACCAGCGGCAATCCCGACCTGAAGCCGCGCGTGGCGAGCAACTACGATCTCAGTGCGGAATTCTACGTCGACCGCGACATCCTCTTCTCCGCCGGCCTGTTCCTGAAGGACATCCAGAACGAGATCCTGACCGCGCGCAACCAGGCGATCGAGACGGTCGACGGCGTCGCGACGCTGGTCACCCGGATCCGTCCCGTCAACGGCAGCACGTCGCGGATCAAGGGGCTGGAGCTGAACGCGGTGGTGTCGCGGATGCGCTTCCTCCCCGGTCCGCTCGCCGGCTTCGGCTTCTCGGCCAACGTGACGCTGCTCGATCCCACGCCGCCCAGCGTGGTGTCGCCCAGCGGGCTCGGCGCACGCCGGCTGTCCGGCCTGTTCGAGAGCGCCGACACCGTCGCCAACGTGAAGCTGTTCTACACCGCCGGCCCAGTGCAATTGCAGGGCGCCTGGAATCACCTGTCGCCGGTGCTCTTCTCCGTTTCGACGTCCGATCCGCTGCAGGACCGGCGCTATGCGACGAGCGATCTGTTCGACACGCAGATCCGGCTCAAGCTCAACCGGCACTTCACCATCGTGGCGCAAGGCAAGAACCTGACCAACTTCCGTCCACAGCGGATGTTCGGGCCGAACTTCGGCCTGCTGCGCGAAGAGATCAACAACGGCCGCGCCTTCTACATCGGCGCGCTGGTGCGCTACTGATGCGGTACGCGGTCATGATCGCGGTGCTGGCGACGGCGACGCCGGTGGCGGCGCAGCGCTATCTTGCCGGTCCGGGCGTCGCGCTCGGCGAGGTGCTTCCGCCGGCGCCGGTCGCGGGATCGCCGGAGGATGCCGCCGACCGCGCCACGTTCCGCGCGACGCGGGTGCAGCAAGGGAGCCCGCGCTGGCAGCAGGCGATCGGCGACGCCGACGAAAGCGTGCCGGCGATGCTTGCCGATTTCACGCCAGCGGCGGGTCGCGACCTGTCGCCGGCCGCCACGCCCGCCGTGGCACGGCTGCTCACCCGCATGCGCGGCGATGTCGCCGCGGCGGTGAACGCGGTCAAGCCGATCTACGCGCGGCGTCGCCCGTTCCTCGTCGACGCCGGGGCCATCTGCCAGCCGCGCGCGAAGCTGCAGAACAGCTTCGACTATCCCTCCGGTCACACCAGCTGGGGAACGTCGGTCGCCTTGGTGCTGGCCGAACTGATGCCGGCGAGGGCGTCGGAGATACTCGCGCGGGGCCGCGAGTACGGTGATAGCCGGGTGATCTGCGGCGCGCACAATGCCAGTGCGGTGGCGGCTGGCCGCCAGGCAGCAGCGGCGGTCGTTGCGCGGCTGCACGGCGACCCCGGCTTCCGTCAGGATCTGGACGCGGCGCGACGGGAGCTCGATCCTGCGCCGTCGAGCGCCGAACGGGTGGCTGATCCGTCCGTGAGCACCACGCCGATGCAGAGCGCGGCGGAGGCACGATGATGGGCTCGCGCGCCCCGAGCCCTGCGCGTGCCGGCTCATCCCTCCGATGGCGCCCGATCGTCCCGACCGCCATCCGGCAGCTTCTCGGCATCGCCGCGATCGCTGCCGCAATGCCTGCGCACGCGTCGGATTCGGCTGAGATCATGCGCCGCATCCGCGACCCGCAGGCTGGCCTGATCGTCATCGCGCATCGCGGCTGCCATGATCCGGCACCGCGTCACGGCCTGTCCACGGCACTGGATAGCTCGGCGCTGGCGCTCGATCATTGCGCGCGGCTCCGCGTCGATGTGATGGAGACGGATGTCCGCAAGAGCCGGGATGGCCATCTGGTCATCATGCACGATGCCACCGTCGACCGGACGACGAACGGCACGGGCGCGGTGGCGGATCTGACGCTCGCGCAGTTGAAGGCGCTGCGGCTCCGCCAGGACGAAGGTAGGAATGCTGCACCGCTGACCGGGGAGCGCGTGCTGACGCTGGAGGAGATGCTTGTACTGGCGAAGGGACGGATCGTCCTCAACCTCGACGTCAAGGACGCAATCTATGCCGAGGTGATCGACCTCGCGGCGCGGCTGGGCGCGGCCGATCGGGTGATCGTCAAGGTATCGGCCGGCGCGGGATCGGCTCCGCTCGCCGCGATGGCCTCCTACGATCGCGTCCCGTTCATGCCGATGGTGGTGTCCGCGTCGGCGGACGGCGCCGACCTGGCGGCGGTTATCGACCGCCAGGCCGCCGCGCTCCGCAAACCGATCGGCTACGAATTGCCCCGCCTTTCTGCTGCTGCCGTCCCGCGCTCGCGACGCGTGCACGGACGGCAGGGGGCAGGCTGGACATCTGGGGCATGACCAGGTCGACGAAACGGAGCAGGACGGTTCGGATCGTCGGGCGTTCGGCCAGTATCTCGTTCAACGCTGCAGCCGACAGCCTGATCGCCGTGCCGTGTTCGGCCCTCACCACCACGTCGTGCGACCAGCGCCCATTGCCAAGCAGCAGCTGCCATTTGATGACCTCCTCGCTTCCCACCAGCGCAACGGCGTAGCGGCGGTCACCCTCGGTCGGATCGAGTACCGCAGCGGTGCCAGTCCGTGGGCAGCGGATGCTGTCTGCCGCGTCGCCGGCCTGTGCAATCATGTCGCCATTGCGAAACGGCACCAGTTTCCGATGCGGGGCAGGGGCGGCGCGGTCAGCGTCGTTCAATCGATGCAAGGAGCATTCGCTTCACACGGCACCGTGATGGAACCGCGAATCTCATCCGCCGTCAAAGCCTGACCATCCAGGCCGTCCACAGTTCGGAACCTCGCTGCCCAAACGCTTGCGTCTACTTTCGTACGGAAACGCTAAAGGTCACCCAATGGTTGGGAAACAGATAGTTACAGGAGGGATATTTGCGCAGAACCATTGCAATGCTGATCGCCGCGTCGACCGCGATCGCAGGCGTTCCAGCCCTGGCCCAATCAGCTCGCTCGATTAACGCCCCTCCTCCTCCGCCGCCGCTCGTTACATCCGTGCAGCCCCCGAAAGCCGCACCCGACATGCAGTCGGTACTGGACGCGCTCGCGTTGCTCGGCGGCAAACCGATCGAGACGCTCACGCCTGCGGAAGCCCGCGTGCAGCCCTCGGCTGCGGACGGAGCCAAGGCGGTTATGCAGAAGAAGGGGATGTCGACTTCGCCAGATCCATCGGTGACGACGCAGGACCTCCCGTACGGGAGCGACCCCAAGCAGTTCGCGCGCATCTACAAGCCGGCCGGTGCGCCTATGGGTGGAAAACCCATGCCGGTCGTCGTCTACTACCACGGCGGTGGCTGGGTCATCGCCGACGTCGAGACCTACGATGCTGCGCCGCGGGCCATGGCCAAGGCGCTCAACGCGATCGTCGTCTCTGTCGAGTATCGCCATGCGCCCGAATTCAAGTTCCCGGCGCAGCATGACGATGCCGCCGCGGCCTATCGTTGGACGCTGCAGAATGCGGCGGGCTGGGGCGGCGACCCTGCACAAATCGCCACGGTCGGCGAGAGCGCCGGCGGCAACCTTGCGGTCGCAACCGCGATCTACGCGCGCGACAACGGCCTGACGGTGCCGCGGCACATCGTGTCGGTCTATCCGATCGCGAACAGCAGCATGACGCTGCCATCGCGGCGGGATTCGGCCAACGCGAAGCCGCTCAATGCCGCGATGCTGCCGTGGTTCGGCTATTACTACCAGACGAGCAAGGCGGATGCGCAGGATCCGCGCCTGAATCTAGTCGCGGCGAACCTGCGTGGTCTGCCGCCGACGACAATCATCAACGCGCAGATCGATCCGCTGCGCTCGGATGGCGAGACGCTGGCAGCAGCGATGCGGGCGGCCGGTGACAAGGTCGAGCAGAAGACCTTCCCGGGCGTGACCCATGAGTTCTTCGGCATGGCCAAGGTCGTGAACGGTGCCAAGCAGGCGAATGACCTCGCGATTGCTCGGCTGCGGGCAGCGTTCGCAGCACCTGCGCCCCGGCGCTGAGCGTACGGGGCGGCCTGTCGGTCGCCCCCCTCCTCCGTCGATAGGATCTGTGACCATGACCCAAGCACCTATCCGCTACTCGCCCGACGTTGAGGACGTGAAGCCGGAAGAAGCCGAGACGATCGCGGAGCTCAACCAGACGTTTGACAAGATCCTCGAGACAACAGCGAAGGATTACGGTCACGCGGTCCGTTCGGTCCACGCCAAGGCGCACGGCTTCCTTGAGGGGGTGCTGACCGTCCATGACGGCCTTCCCCCCGAGCTGGCCCAAGGCTTGTTCGCCACTCCGGGCGAGCACGCGGTCGTCATGCGCTTCTCGACCAACGCGGGCGACATCCTGCCGGACACCATCAGCCTGCCACGCGGTCTGGCGCTGAAGGTCATGAACGTCGAAGGCGAACGCCTGCCCGGCGCCGACGGACAGACGCAGGACTTCGTCATGGTCAATGGCCCGGTCTTCCAGAACAAGACCGCCGACCAGTTTCTCGGCAACCTGAAGCTCCTGGCCGGCACAACCGACAAGGTCGAGGGCACCAAGGAGGCGATGTCGAAAGTGCTGCGCGGCGTGAACACCGTGCTGAGCGCGGTCGGTATCGAGAGCCCGAAGGTACAGACGCTCGGCGGCGCACCCAACTCCGATCCGCTCGGCGAGACCTACTTCAGCGTCACACCCTTCCGCTATGGCGACTACATCGCCAAATTCGCGGTGTTCCCCGTGTCCAAGGATCTGACCGATCAGACGGGTACGACGATCGATGCCAGCACCCGTCCCGACGCGCTGCGCAACGTAATTCGGTCAGAGGCTCAGGTGCTCGAAATGGTGTGGGAGGTGCGGGTCCAGCTCTGCCGCGACCTCGACGAACAGCCTGTCGAGGATCCGACCGTCGAATGGAAGCAGGACGAGGCGCCCTTTCGGACCGTGGCGACCCTCCGCGCGGCCAATCAGGACAGCCTGAGCGAGGACAAGGTCCAGCAGATCAACGAGGAGATGCGCTTCTCGATCTGGACCGGGCTTGCCGCACACCGGCCGCTGGGGAACATCAATCGGGCCCGCAACGAGACATACCGCCACTCCGCCGACTTCCGGGCTCGCGTGAACGGCTGCCCCTACCACGAGCCTGTTGGCGGTCGTGCCTGATCGGCAGAGGTCGCGTCTGATCGGTCGACGCTCGCCTTTGGGAGATCCGCGGGGAGACTAACGGGGCGTTCGGCCGTTCTGACTGTGGTCCTGTCATGCATCCAAAGCATTGATGGGGCGGCAGGTTTACCACCGCACGCAAAAGGTTGCACCGCCAGGAGGCTGACGAATGCCGATGATTACCGCTGGCGACCTCAACATGGAGGTCTTGCTTTTCGGCGCGGAGCAGGGACAGCCGTTGCTCCTCATCCATGGCTGGCCGGATGATGCGTCGACGTGGGATCAGGTGGCACCCGCTCTGGCCGCGGAAGGGTTCCGCGTCATCGTCCCGACGTTGCGTGGGTTCGGCGCCACGCGCTTCCTCAACGACGACGCCCCGCGGACCGGCAACAGCGCGATGCTCGCGATCGACATGATCGCGCTGCTCGACGCGCTCGGCATCGACCGCTTCATGGTCGCCGGGCACGACTGGGGATCGAACACCGCCGAAGCGCTTGCGGTAGGCTGGCCAGAGCGGGTGGAGCGGATGGCGATGCTGTCGACCCCGCCCCGGCTCGGCGGCATGCCGACACCGCCGTTCGAGCAGACGCAGCGGCAATGGTATCACTGGTTCATGGCGACTGCGCGCGGGGCGAAGGCGGTACGTGCCGATAGGCGCGGCTTCGCGCATCTGCATTGGGTCAACTGGGCACCACCGGGATGGTTCGACGAGGCGACGTTCGACCGCGTCGCGAAGTCCTTCGACAATCCCGACTGGGTCGACGTGACGCTCCATAGCTATCGCGCGCGCTGGGGCGAAGCGGAACCTGATCCACGAAGCGCTTGGTTGGAGGACAAGGTCAAGACGACCAAGACGTTGTCCCTGCCGACGCTCTACATCCACGGCGATGCCGATGGCGTGAATCCGCCTTCGACCGCGGGGGACGTGCGAGCAAAATTTGCCGGCCAGTTCGCGCGCATCACCATGACCGAGGTCGGCCACTTTCCGCAGCGCGAGAACCCGCAAGCCGTGGTGCGCCACCTCCTTAATCTATTCGCCGGCGACTTTGCCGCTCTCACAGATACGATCGACAGGAGCCTGCCCATGAAGAAAGCCGCCCCCTATGCCGCTGGGATTGCCGCCATCGGCTTGGTCGCCGCTGCCGCAGCCGGCGTCGCCCACGCTCAGGGACGCAGTGCACAACTGACGCAGGTGGCGCAGTTCGACCATCAGGCGACCGGCGTCGCCGTGACCGAGGATGGCCGGCGCTTCGTCAACTTCCCCCGCTGGACCGATGACGCGCCGATCTCCGTCGCGGAGGTGATGAAGGACGGTAGTTTGCGTCCCTATCCCGACGCCAAATGGAACAGCTGGCGCAACGCCCGCGCCAACGAACTGCCGGTCGGCGACTATTTCGTTTGCGTCCAGTCGATTGTGCCCGATAGCCACGGCAATCTCTGGGTGCTCGATCCCGGCGCGCCGGGCAACGAGAAGATACTTGAAGGCGCGCCGAAACTCGTCCGTATTGATCTGGCGTCGAACACGGTGACGAAGACGATCCTGGTTCCCGGCGATGTGGCGCTGCAGGGCACCTACCTCAACGACATCCGCTTCTCGCCCGACGGCAAGACCGGCTACATTACCGACAGCGGCACGCGTGGCGCAATCATCGTTGTCGACCTGGAAAGCGGCAAGAGCCACCGCGCCCTCGACGGGCACGCGTCAACCCAGATCGACAAGACGGTGAAGGTCACGCTCGACGGCAAGCCGCTGGTCCGCCCCGACGGCCGCCAACCCGCTTTCGCTGCGGACGGCATCGCCATCTCCAAGGATGGCAAGACGCTCTACTATCAGGCGCTGACCGGCAAGACGCTCTATTCAATCGCCACCGCCAAGCTGCGGTCGGACGTCAGCGAGCCCGACAGGGCGGCAGCGGTGAAGACGGTCGCGCAGACCCACGTCGCTGACGGCCTGTGGATGAGCAAGGCGGGCGTGCTCTACCTGACCTCACCGACCGACTATGCGATCAAGCGGTTGAACGGCACGATCGTTGAGACAGTGCTGACCGACCGCCGGCTGCGCTGGCCCGACACCTTCTCTGAAGGGCGCGACGGGACGATGTACGTCACCGCCAGCCACATTCAGGACACCAATTGGTTCACGCCCGGCGCACCGCCGTCGATCAAGACGCAGCTGTTCTCCTTCGCACCCGCCAAATGATCGGACATCCCATGACCTATCTGCGCTATTCGCCCGACATCGAAACACACGAGCCCGACGAACAGGAGAGCATCGACGGCATCATCCAGGGCATGACCCAGGAGAGCCAGACCGTCGAGAAGCGCGACGGGCGCGCGGTACGAGCGAGCCATGCCAAGAGCACGGCATGCGTAGTCGGCAAGCTCATCGTTGCGCCTGAATTGCCGCCCGAACTCGCACAGGGCCTTTTCGCGGAACCAGGCACGTTCGATGTCGCCGTCCGCTTCGCGCAAGGACCTGGTGAAAAACTCGGCGACCGCGTTTCTACCCATCGCGGCATGTCGATCAAGGTTTTCGGCGTAGAGGGCGCGAAGCTGCCCGGCCATGACGCGCCGACGCAGGACTTCGTCCTCGCCAGCGGCACGACCTTCCCGGCTGGGACCGCCGCGGGCTTCCTCTCGCAAGCCAAAAAGATTGGGCTGACGGTGCGCATGCCCGAGGGGGTGAAGAGTGCGGCCGCTTCTGTCGCCCGCAACATCAACAAGGTGCTGAACGCCGTCGGTGCGGGTCCAAGCCCGACACTGGACTTTTATGGCCACCCCTTCAGCCACCCGCTGGTCGAGGCATATTTCAGCCAGTGCCCGGTCCGCTTCGGCGACCACGTCGCCAAGATCGGGGTCTTTCCCGTCGCGCCCGAGCAGAAGGCGCTCGCCGATTGGCGGCTCGACCCGCATCAGGACGAGGATGGCTTCCGCCATGCCGCGGTCGATTACTTCGAGAGCAAGGATGCGGTGTTCGAGCTTCGGGCGCAGCTGTGGACCGATGCCGAGACGCAGCCCATCGAGGACACCTCCGTCGACTGGCCGACGCGTGAAAGCCCGTATCGCACCGTCGGCACGATCCGACTGCCGCGGCAGTCAGCCTATGGGCCGGACCGAGTTCGCTACTTCGACGAGGTGATGACGTTCCGCCCGGCCCATAGCCTGGAAGTGCATCGCCCACTCGGCGGCGTGATGCGCGCGCGCATGCAGGTCTACCAGGCGCTCAGCGACTTCCGCCACCGCGAGACCGGCATCGCCGCTGCCAACACCGCCGACATTCAGGACATTCCAGTCTGAGCTGAACGCCGGTGCTGACGATAGTGAGAGGACGATCATGAAGTTGGAAGGCAAGCACGGCGATCAGGCGGGGAACGCGTAATGGCGCGCTTTTCCAACAAGGTCATCGTCATCACAGGTGCCGCCTCGGGGATCGGTGAAGGCGCCGCACGCCGGTCCGCCGAGGAGGGCGTGACGCTGATGTTAGGTGACATCGACAAGGCGGCGCTCGACAAGCTGGGGGCGGACTGAGCGGCGCGGTCGAACCTCGCGAAACCGATATGTCCGACCGCGCGGCATGCGGGGCGCTCGTCCAGGCAAAGAAACGCGGTGGGTTTGCCGGAGGCGGTTGGATGCGGGTTACGCAGCCATATCGGTGATGTACGCTGCAGGATAATATTGCTCCTCGGCTTCGATGGGCGGGCTGTTGCCGCTGGGTTCGAGCAGTCATCGATGATTGAACTAGGACGGATCGACATTCAGCGTAGCCAGATCATGGCGGCGGCGAGATGGATGAAGCCGGTGAAGTGGATGATGCGGGGGTCGTAGCGGGTGGCGAAGCGGCGGAAATGCTTGAGGCGACCGAAGCATCGCTCGATCTGGTTGCGATGCTTGTAGATGCCAGCATCGTGCGGGATGGCGACCTTTCGGTTGCGCTTGGACGGGATCACTGCCTCGGCGTGCATCGCCGCGATCTGGCTACGTAAGTCATTGCCGTCATAGGCTTTGCCGGCGAGCGCTGCTTTGCCACGCTGACCTTCGAGCAGCCTGGATGCCGAGGCGATGTCACTGGCTTGCCCGGGCGTGATGCAGAACCGCAAGGGCCGGCCGAACGTGTCGGCAAGCATGTGAACCTTGGTCGTCAGTCCGCCTCGGGAACGCCCCAGCGCCTGATCCTTGGCCCCCCTTTTCCGCTCGCCGCCTGCTGGTGGGCGCGAACGATGGTGCTGCCGATCATCAGATACTGGTTGTCCCGGTCGGCTGTCAGCGTCTCGAACACCCGCTCCCAGACGCCGGCGTGACACCAGCAGCTGAAACGCCGGTGCACCGTCTTCCACTTGCCGTAGCGTTCCGGAAGATCGCACCAATGGGCGCCAGAACGCAGCACCCACAAACAGCCGTTCACGAACAAGCGGTTATCCGCACCCGTCCGGCCAGGATCAGCCGTCTTGCCAGGAACAAGCGACGCTACCCGCGACCATTGCGCCTCGCTCAGTTCGTACCGCTTGATCCCCATCACTCGCTCCGCGTCCCGAAACGGACACCTATGAATCAGCCTTCAACAGCTTTGGGAATCCTGAATGTCGATCCGGCCTAGTCGATCCATTCCAGCGTGGCGTACTCGACCGCTTCGAAGCTGCGCCATGGTCTGCCCCGGTGGATCACCTCGGGACTGTAGAGGCCGTTTATTGATTCCGCCAAAAGCTGTCGCCGACGCTGCCGATCGATGGTTCGATCCCGACTTGGGCAAGGCGTTCGGTGTCCTGTCAGGGACGGTAGTCCGAACCAACTTGCCGCAAATCACGCCGGCCAAGCCCATCGCTGACGTGACCCCCGTTTCTTCATCCAGGTGGAACTAGAGACCGGCCCCTCGAAGGGACGGATGGAATGAAGCGGAAGCAGTTTTCGGAAGAGCAGATCATCGGCATCTTGAAGGAGGCCGAGGCGGGTGCGGTGATGACGGAGCTGTGCCGCAAGCACGGGATGTCGAGCGCGACCTACTATGCGTGGAAGGCGAAGTTCGGCGGCCTAGAGGTGTCCGACGCAAAGCGCCTGCGGTTGCTCGAAGAGGAGAACGCCCGGCTCAAGCGGCT
>NZ_JBZFLF010000011.1:0-43500 GCF_058313455.1 Sphingomonas sp. SP5
CGTCAGCTTGCCCAGGTTCCTGCCTATCGCCTTATCGTCGAAGGCGAGCGCGATGGTCGGCTCGTCGTCGCCGAGGTGGATGATCTCTACGATGCAGCCAGGCAGTGACGCCGCGGCGGCCATTTGGAAGGTCGCGTCGGCGAGCCCCTTGCCGGTGGAGGACGAACTGTGCCCGGTCCTGACGACGCGGGCCACGTGCCGGCCCCCCGCAGTGACGACGTCGTCGGCGACCGCGGTCACCTCGTCGTCCCCGATCGACGCCACCAGCGGCCCCATGTCGGCGCGAGCCCCTCCCGCGCGGATCGTCACGAAGCGTCGGAGGAGGAGTGTGGCGACCTCTCGATGGAGGCGATATTCCTCGGTGGCGAGGGGACCCTTGGACCAGCGCAGCTCGAGCAGGGCCTCCATGTCGGCCATCGAGGATGCGGAGGGATCGGTGGCGGCGAGTTCCTTTACCACGCCTCGCACCAGGTCGTGCATCCTCGTCATCGTAGTCGGCGTGCGCCGCCCGCCTACGTCGAGGACGTGCGTGTAGAGAAAGCGGCGGGCGCAGCGGGAGTAGAGGTCCAGCTGCGCGGTGGTGATGCACACCGGCGGCCCGATGCGGATCGGAAGCGGCAGGGTCTCGGGATCGGCTGCACGTTCCGCATGCGCGATCGCCGGGCGTGCGTTCGTCACCCCCAGTCGGGCGATGAAGGGGGAGGCGTCGCGCCGGGCCCCCTTCGCCGTCTTGGTGGCCGAATACAGCAGCAGCCGGTCGCGCGCGCGGGATGCGGCGACGTAGAGCAGGCATTCCTGTTCGAGCGCATGGTCCGCGGCGGCAAGGGTGACGGTGCCGCCCTGTCCTCCCTCGATCATCCCGTCCGGGACCGGGCAGGCGGGTTTGCGCGCCGTGCTCGGCATCGCGTTCTTGTTGAGGCCCATGACGTGCACTGCGGGGAACTCGAGCCCCTTGCTACCGTGGATCGTCATCAGCCGGACGGCGTCGATGCCCTGCGCCGCCGCAGGCTGCTGGCGGAGGTCTCGCTCGTCGGCGAGCTGGACGAGGCGCCTGATTCCATCGAGCGTGCGCTGGATCGGGAGGCCGGGTCCCGATCGCTCCGCGCGCAGGAAGCCCATCAGCTGCCAGATCGCCACTCCCATGGCGCGACTCGAGACGTCATCCGCCGAGGCGAGCAGCGCGGCCGTCCGCGTCCGGTCTAGCAGGAGGTGGGCGAGCACCGTCCACGGCCTCGCGTCGATGCCGAAGCCGGCCAGCATCCCGGCGGCCCGATCAAGCGCGTTGGCGTCGCTCTGGTCCAGGTGCGGCGCCCTGGTCGTCGTGGATGCCCACGCCATTGGCGCCGCGTCGGTGGCGCGCAGGTGCTCGACGACGGCCGATGCGCCGGCGAGGCTCAGGCCGGTCGCGAGCCCTTCAAGCGAAGGTTTCCGAACGAGGCCCATCGCGCGTCGGTCGACCAGCAGTGAAAGGACGGACAGGAGATCCTTCACCTCGGGGCGCTCGAACAGGTTGCCAAGATAGAGCACCGGGATGCCGCGCCGCTCCAGCTCGCGGCCGACGCGGGTGACCCGGTCGTTCCCCGGGCAGAGCACCGCCTGATCGCGGAACGGCACCTGCGGCGAGCCGCGGAGGATCTCGTCGGCGAGCGCGTCGGCCTCGTCATCGTTGTCGCCGAAGGTGACGTGCTCGGGTCCAATCCCGATGGACGCGCGGAAGGCGTCGAGCGACGCGTCACCGGTGCCTGCCTGCATGCTCCCGCCGAACCTAGAGAATGCGCCAACGATCTCTGGCGTCGAGCGGTAGTTGACGCGCAGTCGGCCGCCCAATGCGCCCGGGAAGTCGTGGGTCGCGAACCGGGACATGTTGAAGGACGAGGCGCCGCGAAACCTGTAGATCGCCTGCCGCGCGTCTCCCACGGCCCAGAGGTTCCGGCCGGCGTCGGTCAACTTCTGGAGCAGCCGCACGCTGCTGCGGTTCACGTCCTGATACTCGTCGACGAGGATGTGCGAGTAGGTGGCGCGAAGCGCGGCCGCCGCCTGTGGATCGCCGTCGAGCAACGTGACTGGCAGCGACACGAGGTCGCCGAAGTCCACGGCGCAGGCCGCCTGCTTCAGCTCCTCGTATCTCCTGTAGACGAGCGCGACCTCGGCGCACCGCTCCCCCGCCGCGCGGGCGTCGGCGTCGACGGCGTTGTCCACCATCTGCTGAGCGAGGGACGCGAAGCGCTCGGCGTCGGCAACCTCGTCCTTCGCCCGCGACATTGCGCCGAGCATGTCCTTTAACGGGCGCGCCGGATCCATGAAGTCGCGGTGGTGCCGGAGGTTCAGGGCGAGGTATTCACGCTCCATGATGGCGATCGCCTCGCTGCGATCCATCATGCGGGGCTCCCTAGCGAAGCCCAGCTGACGATGGTGGCGCCGCACGATGTCCAGCCCGAACGCGTGGAAGGTGCCGATCCACATCGCCGGTGCGGCGTCGGGGCGGAGCAGCGCGATGCGATCCGAGAGCTCGCCTGCGGCCTTGTTCGAGAAGGTGAGCACCAGGATCGAGCGGGGATCGACACCGTCGTCAACCAGCCCGGCGACGCGCCCGACGAGCGTCTGTGTCTTGCCGGTGCCCGGTCCCGCCTCGAGTAGGTAGGGGGCACCGCGATGGCGGGCGGCTTCGGCCTGTTCTGGGTTGAGGGGCTTGGATGGGGACGCTGGCTGCTGTGGAGGGGCGGCGTCGATCTCCGGGAGCAGCAGGGCGTCGAGGAGCTGCATCGCAATGACGTCGAAGGGGGCACCGAGCCGGTCGGCGATCTGGCTGGCGGTCATGCCGCCGAGATGCAGGGATCGCGCACGAGCGCGGGGAAGGATCAGTTCGCGGCCGAAGAGATCCATCTGGACCTCGCGCCGTTGTCGTCGGCTGTAGTCGACGACCCTGTCCTCCCCGACAGGCGCCGTCTCAGCCGGACGGGCGGGATCGACCTCCAGGGCGATGTGCTCAGTGCGGTCGTCGCCAAGGGTGGCGTGTCCGAGCTCGTGACCGATCAGGAACGCCCTTGCGAACGCGTCGCCCGCGTCCTCGTGTCGGATCGCCCGGTCGTTCGGATCGAAGTGTGCGCGACAGCCGGCCAGGATGGGACTTCCCGCCTCGACCGGCTCGACGTCGAAACCTTTGTCGGCGGCGACGGCCGAGACGATGTCGATCGGATCCCAAGGGTCCGCACCACCGGCGACGGCTGCATCGTGTAGGGCCGCGGCGCGCTGCCGTGCGAGTTCGACGGCGTCCACCGGTCAGTCCTGCGGGTTCAGCAGCTGCTTGCGCCTATCCTCCGGCACCCTGCACTGCTCGAGCAGCGCCTCGAAGGTTACTTTGCCCCCGCCCGCGCTCGGCGCGTCGTCGGACTTGTAGCTGAGGCCCGGGGTCAGTCTTGGTGGCCCCGCCAAGAAGGCGCTGAGCTCGTCGACCCCGGTGCGCAGGCCGCGCGCCAGGGCCGCGACGAACCAGGCCGGGACGCTGGGGATGTCCACCGCCCGGGAGCGGAAGCCCTGGATCACGCCGCTGGGGACGTCGAGCGAGCGCCTGAGAATGACGAGTTCATCGGAGGCGAGCGCGGCGAACGGATCGGCTGCCTGCGCCGCCACGCGTGCCGGTGCCGCGGCATGGAAGTCGGCTAGGGACGCCTCGACCCAGGCCTCGTCAACGGGCGCCGAGATGTCGGCGGTTGCGCGCTGGAGCCGCATCTCCATCGACAGGTCGATCAGGTCCTCTGCGAGTTCGGGGTGGAGGCGCAGGTATCGTTCCAGCGTGTCCCGGTCGTGATCGAGCTCGATGGCGAAGGCCATCAAGACCTCTTCGGCGTCATGGTTGGGTTGGTCAGTCATTCCGGCTTCCGATCCCCAGCTGCTCCCGTATGGTCGCGATGGCGGCGTCGCGTCTGTTGCGCACGGTCTTCTCCGACTTCACGCCGAGGACCTTGCGTATCGTGAGGACGTCGTCGTCGATCGAGTCGATGGGCATGTCCTGGAGGAGCATCTCGATAACTCTGCTTTGCTTGTCTGGTAGTGTCCTGATCGCCTTTGCAACCTTGGACCGGTAATTCGGGTCGTCGGAAAGCAGCTCCTGTTTGACGTCGAGGCTGCCGACCGCCTTCTCCACTGCGATCGAGGGTTCGCCGCTCTCCTCGTCGTCGATCGTGTCCTTCCTCGCCATATGGCGTCGCGCTCGGCCCATGGATGTTTTGCGCAACGCCGCGATTGCGCCTGAGAACATGACCTCGAAATAGTCGAGTGCGGATCCAGGAGTTGCACGATCCTCGATCAGCCTGGCCTTGAAGATGTCGCGCACGCGATCCCGTGCATCTGCCCCGTGGATGTTCTCGGGACCGCCGGCCCGCTCGCCCTCAATGCGGGGAAGGGCGGACGCCAAGCGCCGCATGAGCTCCCGGTAAAGTTCGTTGAAGTACCGCTCATCGTTGTCGTTCCGCGTGGCGCGGATCAGGTGGACGAGGCACTCTGACTGCACATGGTTCGGTGAGGTCGCGTCTCGCACCTTCAGCCTCTCGAGGATCTCCTCGCGCGACAGGTTGACCAGTGATGCCAGCGCGGTTTCAACCTCCTCACGTCGAGCGTAGGGAGTGCCATCCCGTTTTCGCTTGGTGAGCCCCTCTACCTGCCGTGTCTGCAAGATCATCCTCTGATGTTTTCGCCCGTTCGGCGTTCTAGTTCTCCAGATGCCTGAGTGGCAGGTCGGACCAGCTAACTACTACACTCAGATTTCTGTCGAATCGGTTTATAGAATGAGGTTGGTCTTGGACCAAGCGCCGTTGTCCGAGAGGCCGAGCTTCGAATCCATTGTTTGGGCGTTGGTTCATTAGATTTTGGTGTCACAACCGAACGGTTTTTGACAGCAGATGATAGGTGAGCGCAGTCGGGCCAATTCTCATGCAAATAGGTCTCGCATTGCCCTTTGTCTGAAGCGGTTGAGCCAGCGCCGTCGACGATGTTCGGGAGCATCATGGATCATATGGCACCGCTGGCACAGGGCGGCGAGGTTACGCGGTCGATTGTCACCGGGATCATGGTTCAAATGCGCGCTAGCTAGTACGACGCGAGTCACGCGCGGGCTCGACGGGGCCATGCCGGCAAACATGAGTTGAGTGTGGGATAGATTGGGCTGAAGCTGTAGGGTGCGGACCCGCTTGCCCCGTCCGTCACGCCAGACCGTGGCATCCTCGTCCCACCAAGTTCCTTCGCCGAGATGGATCACCTCGCGGCCGTGGGGCCGTTGGCAGCGCTCACAACGGCCCTTTGCTCTTCGAAAGCGGATTAGCTGGGATAGTTCAGCCCAATCGACCGGGTACAGCCAGCGATGTTCAGGCGCGATCGGCATGGCAATGCTACGAGCCAGTGAAATCTAGGTGCAAAGGCCGGTCGAAGCGGGACTCCTCAGCGTCAGCGAGAACTTGTTCAAACCCAGCTCGATAGCCCTCTACAAGGCTTCGGCGTTTGGCATATGCGCGCCGTCGGCCTGGCGTATCAGCCTCGACGCGAAGGCGCAGTACGCCACGCAGCGCTGGCGGTCGATGATGCACCGGCAATGGCAGGAAGATCGAGGAACCGCTGCTATCCATCATGTAAGTGCGTTCAGCGAGCAGCGCGAGCGTGGCACGGAAGGCTACTAAGATGAGTTTGGCCTCATCGTCGGCCGCGGCATAGCTGCTAAGCACACCCAGATCGACAGGCATCAGCGGCTCTGCATCTGGAGCATCGCTGTCGAACACCCAAGGCTCCCACCAGATGGCGCCCATTTTTTTAAGCAGGTCGAGCCGATCCCACAGCGGTTGCCAATTTGGTTTCTTACCGGGGCCCGGAACAAGCTGCTTTTCAATCCAAGGCTTCTGCCAAGCTTGCGTTTGATAGCCGTGAGTTAAACCCCAAAGTGCATGCACCCCTGTTTCTGATATCTTCCGAGCTGATGGTTCAGGGGCGAGCTGGCGAACCTCGTTAATCGGAACACCGTGCGTGGCGTCGGTGATTATCGTCGCATAGAGGTCGATCAATAGGACGAGAAGCAGCGGATCGCCGGCCTCACGCACACGGCGCAACACTGGAGTTTCGTGTCCTAAGCCGGTGACGATCTGCACGGGCAGGAAGATTGGTTCGGCATCGCGCGCCAGTTCAGGCAATTCGTACTGCGGAGCCATGCGCGTCGACGCATTGGTATGCCTGACCAAGCCGGCAGCAATTAGCTCCTCAATCGCCTGCTTCGCGCGAGGCTTACCGATGCCGACATATTCGTCGCAAGCTTTAGCCGACCATTTAGTGAGTCGATGATCGCTCCCGGTGCCGGCCAGCAGCACCAGGTACGCCATGATAAGGTAGAGCCGGTTGGAGGCAGGTGCCGTCTGTAGCTTGTCCCACACATCAGGCCCCAGCGCGAAAAAGCTACTGCCGCTACCACCGCCCCTGACTCGCTTTTTGCCCTCTGCGGCATCCATGAGCGCACTTCCCGAGCCGATAACAATCACGTCATAGCACACCAGCTTACACCCATCAAGGCAATCAAGGCTATCAAGGGTATCAAGGTCATCAAGAACACCAGACCATATCAAGGTGATCAAAAAACCGCCGATCAGGCCGCGCAAACCGCGCTCGATCGTTGCGTTGACGTGCAAATCCGGTATAAGCCGCCCCCTTCGGCCTTTCCTTCGGGCCAAGGGATAATTTCAGGAGCGTTCGCCGGTATCCGGCGGTGCGTAGAGTTGCTGGGGGTATTTATGAACACTACCGCTTCCCAGCAGCTTGGAATGGCGGCTTTCCGGCCTCCACATAGCAGAGAGGCTTGGGATCTTCCGTCTTGTGCAAAAGCCTTGGTCCACACCAAACTCTCCGTTTTACATGGCACAGAAGAGCGAGGTGCTCTCGGTAAGGCGAAGGTAGAGGCACTTTACAATCTAGCCAAAACTGGAGCGGATTTCGCCGCGGCTACGGAATTGGTGAACTTTGTATGGCGTCAGAGCGTTGAAGATGAGCTCGTAGAGCTAGTTTTGGCGGGAGGTGTCGCGCCAATCGTGGCATTCCCACATCCCGGTTTCGATGATGATGATGCCATCGATCACGATGCAGGGCGGCGGCTTAGTAGCCGTAATGCGTTGCCATACGCGCATGCCGCTCGCCTGAGAATCGCGCTGACGGGCCATGAAAATGTGACCATCAAACAGGCGGCGCGAGTCGGACGTACCAAACTCAGTCGCTTTCCACGCTTCGTGTATCAGCCCAGTTTTACCGGGGAGGTGTCCCGCGACCGGCCGTACATCCTGGTGGATGATACCCTGAGCCTCGGGGGTACCCTTGCGATGATGCGTTCTTATATAGTAGGGCAGGGGGGAACGGTGATCGCGGTTTCCGCGTTGGCTCACTCATTGGGTAGGAACCTTGAGTTTGCTCAACGAGCGGTAACCGGTGATTCACTGATTGCGATGTATGGTCCAGAATTGGACGCCCTATGGAAAGGAGAAATTGGACATGACCCTTTTCGCCTCACTGATGCGGAAGGTCGGTTTCTCCTCGAATGGGGATCAGGAAGCGGTAAGAAGCTCGCAGACGCATCAGGACAGTCCCTTGTACACGAACTACGAGCTAGACTCGATCGAGCAAGAGCTACGTGCGGGTAACGCCGCGGGTTATGCGGCGGGTGTCGCATTTGGCCTAAAACCAAACGCGCGAATTGTTTCAGCCGGCCTTCGATAATATCGATCTATTCTGCGAACCCGCTACCTAGTTAATGTAGCGGGTTATTTTTTGCGTTGTCGAGTGCGCGCAGGCCAGCAGCACCGATTTCTAAGTGCCATGCGCCAGGATGCTCTCTGTGCGGCCTATAGGGCCCTGTAGAGCGTGGCATGGTGGCATTTGAGCAGCTTGGCGGCTTCCCGCACCGATCTGCCTTCGCTTACCAACCGCTCGCCGAGTGCAATCTGATCGGGCGTGAGCTTGGGTGGGCGGCCGAAGCGGACTCCCCTCGCTTTAGCTGCTACCCGCCCGCTGCTGGTGCGCTGGTGGATCAGCTCGCGCTCAAACTCGGCAATGCCGGCGAACACCGTCAGCACCATGCGACCGGCCGGCGACGTCGTGTCGGCCCAGGGCTCGGCCAGCGACCGCAGGCCGGCACCGGCCTCCTTCAGCTTCTCGGCAATGTCGAGCAGATCACGGGTGGAGCGTGCCAGTCGATCGAGCCTCGTCACCACCACCGTGTCATCGTCGCGCAGTTGCTCGATCATCTTGGCCAGCTCGGGTCGATCACGCTTCGCGCCTGACACCTTCTCTTCGAACGTCCGCTTGCAACCGGCCTCTTTTAACGCGGCGCGTTGTAGCCGGAGGTCCTGGTCATCGGTGGACACACGGGCGTAGCCGATCAGCATGTCGCAAAACTGTATCAAAAACGGAGCGTTGTGCAACCGACTTTTGCGACAGTGACGTACGAGGAGAAACGAGCGCCGGAATAGCTGTCGCAGAACTTAGGACATTAGCGACGAACCAGCCGTCCCATTTCTCCGTCGTACCCGGTGGGTTTTGGGAAAGAGCAATCGGGAACAGGTTTTGGGAATGCAGGGAGCGGCAGCGCTCAACGGCTCACTGCCGCCCTGCCCTTCTCGCCTCAGCTTCCTTTACGGGAACGCCGATCAGGCTCTGGTTAGCTCAGTTTTGCGCGTGATAGTCCAATGCTCCAGTCGTTTGTAGACGATCACCTTGTCGCCGATCAGATCTCCATGCCGGCGACAGAAGAGGTCGAGCTGATCGCGATCGCCGACCAGTTCGACACAGATCGTCAGATGCGGATCGGCAATTTCCGAGCCGTTCTCCCGGATCGGTTCGTGATTGCTGAAGCCGTAATGGGTATTTTGCGCGACGGCGTTGATGATGCCGTCCGCCTTCGCGGTGCGAATCAGCTCGCGATAGAGCGGCTTTGCCCCCCAGAAGCGACGCGGGCCGATCTTGTCGGACGGTTTCAGATAGATGCGCAGCATCCCGACTTCGCGGTGATGGACGGTGAAACGATTGGGCATGACGGGCTTTCGACAGGAAACAGGATCAGGCGCGCGTGCGCCGGCGAGAAGCGCGGTGCGTGCGGGCATCGCGCAGGGTCGCGTCGGGTGTGAGGTGTGCGGCAGGTACCTTTGGCACAGCGACGCGCTGCGACAGGTAGATGCCGTTGTGGCCTGAGCAGAGGTAGGCGACGAAGCACGCGACTGCGATCGGCACCGTATAGGCCGCGCCGAACAACTCGATCCCCATGAACGTGCAAGCCAGCGGTGTGTTGGCCGCGCCCGCGAACAGCGCGACGAAGCCGATCGCTGCGAATAGCCCCGACGGTACTCCGAACATCGGCGCGAGCGCATTGCCGAGCGCCGCGCCGATAAAGAACAGCGGCGTGACCTCGCCCCCCTTGAAGCCCGCGCTCAGGGTCACGACGGTAAAGAGCAGCTTCAGCGCCCAGCTCCACGAGTGCGTATCGGGACCAAAGAAGCTGGCGATGGTCAGGCTGTCCGGTGTCGCGGCGAGCGTACCCAGGCCAAGATAGTCGCGGGTTCCGAGCAGCCAGACCAGCGCAATCACGGCCAGCCCGCCGATAACGGGTCGTAGTGGGCCATAGGGGATCACGCGCTTCAACCATCCGCCCAGCGCGTGATTGGCCTCGGCAAAGGTCAGCCCGGTCAGACCGAAGGCAATGCCGGCGACACCGGCCTTGGCGACGAGCAGCGCGTCGACCGGCACCAGCGCATCGACATGGTAGACGCCGTGATGAATGCCCCAGGCAAGACAGGTCCAGTCACCGACCAGCGCCGCGACCAGGCATGGCACCAGCGCGCGATACTCGACCCGACCGATCGCCAGCACCTCCAGTGCAAAGACCGCGCCCGCAATCGGCGTCCCGAAGACCGCGCCGAACCCAGCCGCGATCCCGGTCATAAGGAGGGTGCGTGTCGCTTCCGCATCCAATCTGAGCGCGCGTCCAAACCCGCTGGCAAGACTGCCGCCCAACTGCACGGCGGTGCCTTCACGTCCCGCCGATCCCCCGAACAGATGTGTCACGACCGTGCCGAAGAAGATGAGCGGAGCCATGCGCAGCGGCACGCCGCCCCCCGGTTCGTGGATTTGCTCGACGATGAGGTTGTTGCCGCCTTCGACCGAGCGCCCTGTCAGATGGTAGAGCAGTCCGACCACGAACCCGCCGATCGGCAGCAGGTAGAGCAGCCAGGGAAAGGCGAAGCGAAGCCGGGTTACGGCGTCGAGGCTCCGCAGGAAGGCCGCGCAGAGCGTTCCCACCGCTGCGGCCATCGGGACCAGGATCAAAGCCCACCGCAGTACCGACGTGGCATGGGTGCGGCGATCGCGAATGAACGCTGCCATGTTGAACTGGTCATAGAGATTGCGAAATGTCGCGCGCACGATTCCTCCTTGCTGCCTTGCGGCGCCTGGTAGGAATCATCGGCCCTTGCGAGGGCGGTTCGACCGAATGGCCCGGCGGAAATCCATCGCCGTGCCTGCGCATATGCTGTCCGACCGCGACCCGGTCAACCAACCGCAGAAGCATGAGACTATCGTTTTGGTGAGGACCGATAAAATGGCTTTGGCCACGGAATAAACCCCGACGAGCATCGTCTACGCTTTCGAGACCGATGCGCTGGAGGCTTATGCGTAGACGAGATTGGATGCTGGGTCTGACGGCTTCGGCCCTACTTACCGGCGCAGTCGCGGCCGCCCCCGCCGATGGCTACGCTACCATGATGTCTGTCGCGATGGACCGGATGATGGCGGGCATGATGGTCAAGCCGTCCGGTGACGTCGACCGCGACTTCGTGGCGATGATGCTTCCGCATCATCAGGGTGCCATCGATATGGCGGTGGCGGAGCTGCGCTACGGCCATAACGAGCAGCTCAAGCGCATCGCGCAGGAAATCATCATCGATCAGCAGCAGGAGATCGCCGCCATGAAGCTGGCGATCGGCCAGCCGCTACCGCCTTCGACGCCAGCCCCGACGCAGGGCGGCGACCACCATAGCCCTATGGAGCACTGACATGATCCGGACCATCCTGCGCTCGGCCGCCTTGCTGATGAGCGCCGCACCGGGCCTCGCCATGGCCCAGCAGGCGCCGTGGAACGCTAAGGACATGCCCGTCAGCCACCGCGACCGCGTCTATGCGTCTGAACAATTCTCCAACACGGTGTCGGTGACCGACCCGGCCGACAACCGGCTGCTCGGCGTCATCAAACTCGGCGATCCCCAGCCGATGAACTTCTCCCCGCTCTACAAGGGACAGGTGCTGGTTCACGGCCTGGGCTTCTCGCCGGACGGGAAGACCTTGGCGGTCGTGTCGATCGGATCGAACGCCGTGTCGTGGATCGACACCGCCACCAACACCGTCAAGCACACGACCTATGTCGGGCGCAGTCCGCACGAGGCGTTCTTCACGCCGGACGGCAAGGAGGTGTGGGTCACGGTCCGCGGCGAGGATTATATCGCCGTGCTCGACCCCACGACGTACAAGGAGACGGGGCGCATCAAGACGCCCGGTGGTCCGGGCATGACGATCTTCTCTCCCGATGGCCGGTACGGCTATGTCTGCTCTTCGTTCAATCCGGTATTGGCTGTGTTCGATGTCGCGACCCACGCGCAGGTCGGACAGGTGGCGCAGCCAAGCCCCTTCTGCCCCAACATCGCCGCGACGCCGGACGGCAAGCAAGTGTGGTTTACGCTGAAGGACATCGGCAAGACGGTCGCATTCGATGCTCGGCCACCCTTCGCGATCCTGAAGGTGCTGGATACCGGGCCTATCACGAACCATGTCAATTTCGCCCGCACGGCCAAGGGGCAGTTCGCGTATGTGACGGTCGGCGGAGAGAATGTGGTCAAGGTGTTCCGCACGTCCGACTTCACGCCGGTGGCAACAATTCCGGTCGGCAAGATGCCGCACGGTGTTTGGCCATCGGGCGACGGCCGGCGCGTTTATGTCGGGCTAGAGAATTCCGATGAGCTGGCCGCGATCGACACTGCCGGCAACACGGTCGTCGCTACCGTGCCGGTCGGACAGGCACCGCAGGCGATCGCCTATGTGTCGAACGCAGTTCCGACAGGCCCCGGCACCGACAATCTCCAGCCGCTCGGCACAGCGGGCAAGGCGCTGCATCTGACCATGGGGCCGATTGGCGGCAAAGGTACGGCAAGCAGCATCACCCTCTTCGACCAGGGCATCATTCAGGTCGTGCAGAGTGCCGTTACCGGTTTGCAGCCCAAGAAGCCTTACATGCTCGTACTGACCGCCAATGCGGACGGCAGCGGCGCTGTAGAGCCGCTTGCGAACTTCATGAGCAACCCGGCAGGTGCGGCGATCGTCAACGCATCGGGTCCGATCCGCCAGATCGTTCAGGGCAGCACCGCGACACCCCGGCGCTTTCTGGCGGTTGCGGAGGTGGTGAACGGCGCGCCGGGGCGCATCGTGCAGGTGCAGCGCGACTGAGATGGACCCGCTTGCCGCCGCGATCGAACCGCTGATCCCCGGGCTGCGCCGCTATGCCCGGTCGTGGTTGCGCGACCGGGTGATGGCGGATGACGTGGTGCAGGATTGCCTGGAGCGCGCGGTCGGGCGCTGGCGACAGCGACGGGGTGCGGAGGTCCGCCCGTGGGTCTATGCGATCCTGCACAATTTGTTGGTCGATCATCAGCGGCAGCATAGCCGGCGAGGTACGGCGGTTCCGCTCCACCTCGTGGACGACGCCGCGCTCGGCCGCCCGGCCGATCAGGACACAGGCCTGCACCACCGCGACCTGCTGCGCGCGCTTGATGCGTTGCCTGAAGAACAGCGAACGGTGCTGCTCCTGGTCTCGGTCGAGGGCCTGCCCTATGCGGAGGTCGCTGCCGTAGTCGGCGTGCCGCTGGGCACGGTAATGTCGCGCATATCGCGGGGGCGCGACCGTCTGGCGACCCTCCTCCGGGAGGGTGAACGGCCGCGATTGAGGAGCGTGCAATGACCAGCCCGATCGGCGAGGACGATCTGGCCGCATGGATCGATGGCAGGCTGTCGCCCGAGCGGCAGCGCCTGGTCGACGCCTATCTTGAAGGCCAGCCGGACGTGCATGCCCGTGTGCGAGAGCAGGCGGAGCAGGCGCGAGCCCTTGCATCCCTGTTCGCCCCCGTCGCGGATGAACCGATCCCGGCGACGATGCGCGTGGCAGCGATCAGGGGACGGCAACGGCAACCGCGTTGGCAGCTCGCCATCGCCGCGTCACTTCTGCTGGCGTTGGGGTTTGGCGGTGGCTGGTCGAGCGCGCGGTGGAGCGGCGAACCCCGCGCGGGCATCGCGGCGCTGGCCAACGAGGCGAGTGATAATTTCCGTGTCTATGCCGCCGACCGGATACGACCGGCGGAGATCGGCCCCGACCAGCGCGCCATGCTGATCCGATGGACCTCCGCTCGATTGGGTGAGCGCGTCACGATCCCGGACCTCAGCACGGCCGGCTATCGCTATGGCGGGGGGCGACTGGTCGCGACGCCCCACGGCCCTGCGGCACTGCTCCTCTACGACGGACCGCAAGCGTCGAAACTTGCGGTGCTGACGAGGCCCATGCAGATCGACAAGACCGCGAGCATGACCAGCACGTCCAGCGGGACCATGGGCCGGGTCACATGGGCGGTCGACGGGATCGGCTATAGTGTGGTGGGCGAGCGACCCGCGGCCGAACTGCATCCGATCGCCGATGAAGTCCGGCGTCAGGCAGATGCCGCGCTTGTGTCCTGATAGCGCCTTGCCGCCTCCCGGCGCCGACGGGCACCGGGCGGTCCAGCGCGATCACGGCTTGCGCTCGACATCCTTCCTGTCGGTCTCGGCCGGCGTCAGACGGGCTCGCTCGCGGATGCGGCGTTCCAGCGGCGCGCCGACGAACAGGACGAGCATTGCAAGGCTCACCCCGCCGATGATGAGCGGCCACACCGCCAACCCTGCTGCCGCGCCGATCGTGGCTGTCACCCAGATGCACGCGGCGGTCGCCAATCCATGCACTTCCTGACCCTGGCCGACCCGCAGCACCGCGCCGGCACCGATGAAACCGACGCCTGTCAGAATGCCCTGCATCGCCCGCCCTGCGGCGTCGGCGTTTACATTTGGCAGGCCACTATGCACGACCGCCTGCACGGCGATGCAGCTCGCCAGACCGACCAGACCCAGCGTTCGCAAGCCCATGATCTGCCGGTTCTCGCGCGAGCGTTCCCAGCCGAGCACCATCCCGGCCGCGGTCGCCACCACCAGCCGCCCGATCGCATCGATCCAGAAGCCGATGTCCGATGCCGCTGACGCTTCGATCATTCGACCAGCACGTGGACGTGATGCCAGGCGGTGCACAGATAGCCGGCGAAGTTCCACATCGTGTCCGGCCGTTCGGGCTGTCCCTGTCCAGCCCCGTCGAAGGCGCGCACGACAAGGTGCTGGCGACCTTTGGCAAGCGTGGCGTCGAGGGTCCAGCGCCGCCAACCCCAGTGCGTCTCCGGATCATCGGCGAACGTCGCCTGTTGCCACTCGCGACCACCGTTTACCGACACTTCGACCCGAGAGACGCGGCGATCATAGGCGATGGCATAGCCCTCGATCCGCACCTCCCCGGCCGGCAGGCTTTCGCCAGAGCCGGGCACGCAGATCGCGGCGTTGAGCGGCATGGCATTGATGGTCAGACCCCGGCTCCAGTCGACGGTGTCGCTCGTCACATCGGCGGGAAACAGCTTGTAGTCGTGCGCCTGGATCGGTGCGTCGGAAGGCATGTCTCGCACCTCGATCCGTGTCAGCCATTTGGCGCTGCGCACGCCGGCATAGCCCGGCACCACCATGCGGAGCGGTGCGCCGTGTTCGGGCGTCAGCGGCTCGCCGTTCATCGCCCAGACGAGGAGGACGTCGGGCTGCCGCGCCTTGCTCATGGCGATCGATACCCCGAACAAGGCTTCCTCGCCCTCCACGTCCACCTCGTCCGCGCCGGTGAACGCCACGAACAGGTCGGACGCATCAGGTGCGCCGACCGCATCGAGCACATCGGCCAGGCGTACGCCGGTCCACTCTGCATTGCCGATCGCGCCGACATCCCAAGGATCACCCGACGTTTTTCCGACCTGCTGGAGGTCAGTGCGCCGGTTGCCGGCGCACTGGAGAACTGCCGTCACCGTCCGCGTGGGGAACGTAGCTTTCAGTTCCTCTACCGAGAAAGAGCGGCTCGCCATGCCCGTCCCGCTCACCTCGATCCGATGATTGGCGGGCAGATCCGGCACTGGCCCGTGGCTGCGCACGTAGAACAGCGCCTGCGGCGTCAGGAACCGCTCGATCAACGCACCGGGCGTCGGCTCGGCGTTGTAGGGATCGGATTTGCGCTCGATCATATCGGTCATGGACGAACAAACGCCGCAAGCGCGCGGATCGCTTCAAGTCTTCAAGACCATCACAGACGAAAGGCTGCCGATCGTTCCGATATCCAGATTGGAATGAGCAGATCAAACGGTTGGTCGTATCGATCAGATTGCGCGATATAAGCTGCATGACCCTGGAGCAGCTCAGAATCTTCGTCGGTGTCGCCGAGCGCGAACACGTTACCAAGGCAGCGGAGGTGCTGAACGTCACGCAGTCCGCTGCCTCCGGCGCGATTGCTGCCCTCGAAGCGCGCTACGGGGTTCCTCTGTTTCACCGCGTCGGGCGTGGCATCCAGCTGACCGAAGCAGGCCGCGGCTTTCTGGAGGAAGCGCGCGCGGTGCTGGGGCGGGCAGCGCATGCCGAGACGATGCTGGCGGACTATGCCGGGCTTGCCCGTGGTTCATTGCGGATCGTCGCCAGCCAGACGATCGCGAGCTACTGGTTGCCGGCAAAGCTCGCCGCCTTCCACGAACGCCACCCGCAGATCGCGGTTGAGCTCGCGATCGACAACACCGAAGGTGCGGCAGCGCAGGTCCTGAGCGGCGCGGCGGAACTCGGCTTTGTCGAGGGCGAGGTGGACGAACCGGCACTCGCCCACTGGAACGTCGGGCGTGATCCGATGGTGCTGGTCGGCCGCGAGGACGCCGAACGTGTCGACGAGGCCTGGCTGCGCACAGAACGCTGGATCGTCCGTGAGCTGGGATCGGGTACGCGCTCGACCTTCGAGGACGTGCTGCGAACGCGCGGGTTTGATCCGGCCCAGCTGACGATAGCGATGACGCTGCCGTCCAACGAGGCGGTGCGTACCGCGGTCGAGGCCGGTGCCGGCGTTGCCGTCTTGTCGCGATTGGTCGTAGCTCGTGCGCTCAAGGCCGGTGACCTTGTCGAGCTGCCGCTCGGGCTGCCCGACCGCGCCTTTCACGCGCTGCGCCACAAGGAACGCTATCGCACCCGCGCGGCCGACGCGCTGACGGACCTCATCAAGGAGCAGGTCGCATGACTGCCGACACGCACTCCGTTCTGAGCGGCCTCAAGCCGCTCAGCCGGCTCGATCATCCCCGCGAGATGATCCGTCAGTTCACGCCCAACTGGTTCGCCGCGACGATGGGCACGGGCATCCTTGCCCTCGCGCTGCCGCAGGTGCCCGGCATCGGGCCTTCGCTTAAACCCGTCGGCGAGGTGTTGTGGTTCTTCAATATCGCACTCTTCGCGCTGTTCGCCGGCCTTTATGGTGCGCGCTGGGCGATGTTCGGGCACGAGGCGCGGCGCATCTTCGGGCATAACACCGTGTCGATGTTCATCGGCACCATCCCGATGGGCCTCGCGACGATCATCAACGGCTGCCTCGCCTTCGGCATCGCACGGTTCGGGAATGGCATCGTACCGGTCGCACACGTCCTGTGGTGGATCGACGTCGCCATGTCGCTCGCCTGTGGCGTCCTGATCCCGTACATGATGTTCACCCGTCACGAGCACAGCCTGGACGGCATGACCGCGGTATGGCTGCTGCCGGTCGTCGCTGCCGAAGTGGCGGGCGCCAGCGGCGGGCTGCTCGCGCCGCATCTGACCGATCCTCACGCGCAGCTAGTCACGCTTGCGACCTCCTATGTGCTGTGGGCCTATTCGGTGCCGGTCGCGTTCGGCATCCTCGCCATCCTCATCCTGCGCATGGCGCTCCACAAGCTGCCGCATGAGAGCATGGCGGCGTCCTCCTGGCTGGCGCTGGGACCGATCGGCACGGGTGCTCTGGGCATGCTGGTGCTCGGGGCGGACGCGCCGGCGATCCTCGCGGCGCACGGGCTGGCCGGTGTCGGTACCGTCGCGGAAGGGATCGGCGTTGTGGCCGGACTCTGCCTGTGGGGCTTCGGCCTGTGGTGGCTGGCGCTCGCGACGCTCATCACCATCCGCTACTGGCGCGCCGGCGTCCCGTTCAACCTGGGCTGGTGGGGCTATACCTTTCCGCTCGGCGTCTACACCGTCGCCACCTTCCGCCTAGGCACGACGCTGAACCTCGGTTTCTTCGGTTTCGTCGGCACGGTGCTGACGGTTGCGCTCGCGGCGATGTGGCTGCTGGTCGGTGCCAAGACGCTAGCCGGTGCATGGCGGGGCAACCTGTTCGTCTCGCCCTGCATCGCCACCCCGAACTGATCCGCCATGATGATCGGATCAGTCGGTCCGATCACTTGCAGAATGCCCCTTCGATCCGCCAGCGTGACTGGCCACAGGAGAGCCTTGTCATGGACAATTTCGACGCCGGGCTGGCGAGTGAGACCAGCCGTCGCCGCTTCCTCAGCCATGCCGCGCTCGGCACCGCCGGCCTTGCCGCCGCGCCGGCACTGGCGCAGCAGCTCGTCGACCTGAAGCTGCCCGGCGGCAATGCCGAGCGGCCGATGACCAGCGCCTTTCCCGGCAAGGGCAGCATGATCCTCCAGCGCGTCCATCCACCCTTGCTGGAGACGCCGATGGAGGTCTTCGACAAGTCGGTGTTCACGCCCAACGACCAGTTCTTCGTCCGCTGGCACTGGGCCGACATACCGACCTCGATCGACGTCGAAAGTTTCCGCCTCAACGTCTTCGGCCACGTCAATCGGCCGCTGTCGATCAGCCTCGCTCAGCTGCTGCGCCTTCCACGGGTCGAGATGGCGGCGGTGAACCAGTGCTCGGGCAACAGCCGCGGGCTGTTCCAGCCGCGCGTCGCCGGCGCGCAATGGGGCAATGGCGCGATGGGCAACGCCAAGTGGCTCGGCGTTCGCCTGCGCGACGTGCTCGACCTCGCCGGGGTCAAGGCAGGCGCGGTGCAGGTGCGCTTCGGCGCTCTCGATCAGCCGGTCGTGGCGGGCGCTCCTGACTTCGAGAAGGCACTCGACATCGACCATGCCCGCGACGGCGAGGTCATGATCGCCTTCGGCATGAACGGCGAGCAACTGCCGCTCCTCAACGGCTTTCCCTGCCGGCTGATCGTGCCGGGCTGGTACTCGACCTATTGGGTCAAGATGCTGAACGCGATCGAGGTACTGCCCGGCCCTGACGACCAGTATTGGATGGCCAAGGCCTACAAGATCCCCGCGACACCCGGCGCGAATGTCGCGCCCGGTGCCAAGGACTTCCCGACCGTACCGATCAATCGCATGATCCCGCGTAGCTGGATGACCAGCCTGCCCGATGGTCAGGCGATCGCCTATGAAGCGTCGATCCCGGTCGGCGGCATCGCAATGGGCGGCGATTGCGGCGTCGCCAAGGTCGATGTGTCGTCGGACGGTGGCCGCACCTGGTACAGGACGACGCTCGGAGCGGACGAGGGCAGGTACAGCTTCCGGCGCTGGGACGGGCGGGTGCCGCTGAGACGCGGGCCTAACCCCATCATGGTGCGCTGCTGGAACACCAACGGTGTCGCTCAGCCGATGAAGCCGATCTGGAATCCCGGCGGGTTCATGCGCGGCAACATTGAAACCACCACCATCATCGCGGCCTGAGGAGCGAGCAAATCATGAAGACTCCGTCTCCCGGCATGATGGCTGCTGGCCTGATCGGCCTGACCGGCATCATCCTCGTCTCGATCGGCGCGCCGAGCAGCCGCAAGGCGCCCGTTCCGATCTCCGAGATGTCTGAGCCGGCACCGGCCGCCAGCGTGTCAGCGCGCGGCTTCTCGCTTGCCTCGACCAGCGTCGACCTGCCGGCCGACGACGCGACCTACCCCGACGGTCCGCACGCCGACGTCATCAATGCCAATTGCACCTCGTGCCACTCAGCCAGCATGGCGCTGACCCAGCCTGCGCTATCGGCGGATCAGTGGAAGGCGACCGTCACCAAGATGCGTGAGGTGTATAAGGCGCCAGTGGCCGAGAAGGACGTCGATGCGATCGTTGCTTATCTCACCGCTATGCCGAGCCAGAAGGTGGCACCCGCGACCGGCAAGGCGCAGGACCCGGACCCCAAAGTGGCTCCTGATGTCTCAGGTGGAACCGGCTAACCGATCTACTTCCATAATCCCGAAATACCATCCCAATCGGGACCAAATTTGCAGCTTAATCGCTTAGTGGCTTAATCGCCTATAATTGTGGTTGGTCCGTCCTGTACGGAACCGCCTTTTCTCTTCGCAACGGCAATCAGCCGGGCTGTGTCTCGCCCCCCTCCGCCGTCGTTCGCCATAAAGTAGAGTCGACGATCGAGGTCATCTCAACGATCCGAGGACAGTGGCTAAGCGACTAATCACCTTTACGACTAAGCGGCTAAGCGGTATAAGTCGCTTAGCCGCTTAGTGGGAGTAGCAGTTATGCAGGTATGGGCCGTGATTGCGCAGAAGGGCGGTCAATCCAAGACGACCCTCTCTACCGGCTTCGCCGTCGAGGCGGCGCGCGAGGGGGCGTCTGTCGTGATCCTTGATGCTGACGATCGGCAAGGTTCGGCGCTTTACTGGTCGGAACGACGCGACATGGACGATGTGATGGTCAAGGACAGCAGCGTCGCCGGCCTGCCGCTCCACGTCTCGCGCGGACGGAGCAGCGGCAAGATCGACCTCATCATCATCGATACGCCGGCGAACTCGAAGGACATCGCCATGCTTGCGGCCGAGCAGGCGGATTTCGTCATCATCCCCGTCGCGCCGCGCGGGCTCGACGTGCATTCGGTCTTGCAGACCGTAAAGCAGGTCCAGCAGGCGGGCACGCCGTTCGCGGTCATCCTAACCCAAGTGCCACACCAGGGCGGGGAGGGGCAGGAAGCTCACGCCGGTTTCGCGGCGAAGGGAGTGACGCTGTTCGACAGCCGCCTCCATTTCCGCAAGGACTATTACAAGGCGACGCCGCTCGGACGGACAGCGGCCGAGACGGAGCCGGACAGCAAGGCGGCGGCCGAGTTACGAAGCGCCTATAAAGAGGCTAAGCGACTAAGCGGTTATACGACTAAGCAAGTAAGCGAGTTTGCATGATGGCAAGGAAGCCTTCCGCGCTGGCCGGCATCTTCGATGACCAGCCCGAAGAACAGGCGCCGGCACCCGCCGTCGAGCCTGCCCCCATGCCTCAGCAGTCTGCACCCGCGCGTCGATCACGCCGCGACGCCGGCGCCTCGGCAGCGCCAGCCAAGCGCAGCAGTCATCCCGGCAAGAAGCCGGTGTTGATCCATATCCCCGAGGACATGCACCGCGCGTTGCGTCAGCTCAGCGTCGAGGAGGGCGGGGAACCGCTTACCGTTATCACCGAACGCCTGCTCCGCCAGTATCTGGTCAAGCGGGGGCACACCAGGTTCGCGCCATGAGCAAGCGGCGTGATCCCAACCCCGAGTTCGACCTGTTCATCCCGGCGCTGGGCGACCTGCCGCTCCGCGACCAGCGCGAGGTCATGGAGCGGCCGTTCTTCTCGCTCCAGAAGCGCAAACGGTTGAAGCCGATCGAATACAAAAGTCCGGATGGCGAGGCGTGGGTGCGCGTCCAGGCGATTCCCGACTACGGCATGGCGACGATTTGGGACGCCGATATCCTGATCTGGGCGGCGTCTACGCTCAACCGCATGAAGCAGCAGGGATTGAACGACCTGCCGCGCACGCTGACGACGACGCCCTACGACCTGTTGCGGGCGATCAAGCGCAGCACCGGGGGCAGGGACTATCAGGAGCTGCAAGCCGCGCTGCTCCGGCTTCAGACCACATCCATCACGACCTCGATTCGGGCGACGAAGCGCAGGCAGAAGGCGGGCTTCAACTGGCTGGATAGTTGGACGTTCGATACCGACGCTGACACCGAACAGCCGCGCGGGATGACGCTGACCCTCTCCGACTGGGTTTACGAGGGCATCGTCAACGAGAAGTCGCTGCTGACCATGCACCCCGACTATTTCCTCCTGTCCGGGGGGCTGGAGCGGGCGCTGTATCGGATCGCGCGCAAGCATGTCGGCTCGCAGCAGGGTGGGTGGTTGTGCCGGGTCGAGGTGTTGCGCGACAAGACCGGCAGCGACGCCCAGCCCAAGGAATTCAACCGGATGCTCCGGCGCGTGATCGAGGCCGATCAGCTCCCCGACTATGCGATGGAGCTGGCGGAGACGACCGACAGGAGTCCGGCCGTCCAGTTCAGACGCCGCGGCGAGGCTGAGACGCTGGCGCTGGCGGAGAAGATGCGGGCGGAGGAGGAGCGGCGCGCGCGCTTCGACGCTGATCGCCGGCGCACTGAGGAGGTGGATGCCCGGATGGACAAGCTCGCGGGCCGACGCTGACTATCGGGGTTTCACCCACCGCTGGCCTAACTATCGGGGTTTCACCCACCCGGCATAGTCTTCCAGCGGTCGCCGGCGTACCGCTCCGGATGGCGTACAGCCTCTCAGTCTGTGGATAATCGATCCGGGCACGCGGTTTTCGGGTACGTCTGACTCGGGGTTTCACCCACCATTGCTTCGGGGTTTCACCCACCGCACTATCGGGGTTTCACCCACCGAATCACGGGGTTTCACCCACCGGGCATTCTCGTAGGCTACTGAAAACAGGCCAAAGATTCCGCTTTTTGGACCCCTTAACCTTCTTAACGATTCCTATTTAACAGAATCACTTAACCGACACGGACGTATTCAAGGAACGGAAAGGGAATGCGGAATTGCCTCTTTGAGGCAATGCGCCTTCGTTTCGTGCCGGCTATCGCCGTCACAGGAGCGGCCTAACAGCCGCAGGCTTCCGAAAGAAGCCAAGCCGATCCGGCGGTGTGTGCCTGTCGGCGTCACGCTCGTTGAAAAGGCAGGGTGGGGAGGTGTCCCGAAGCCTATCGTCGGTTTCGCCGGCGTGTAGGCGTGTACGATCACGCCGGATCGTAGAGGCCGGCGAACTCGCGTTCGGCATAGTAGCGGATCTTACCAACGACGAGCGGGTGCTGGCCCTGCCGCAGCAGGAGGAGATCGTCGGGGTTCATCCGCATGATTTCGTCGGGCGTCGCCAACCGGCGCGCGGCGACGTGGCCGCTGGAGCTTTCCGATCGGGTGCCGTCGCTGAAGATGCTCGCCGGGCCGGATGTGCCGAACGTCTCATATTCGATGGTGGTGTCGCCGATCGTGCGCGACAGCATGTCGGCGGTGGCAAGATCGTTGACCCCGAACGTCTGGATCACACCGGCGTTGGACATGAAGGTGCCGGCGCGCTCGCCATAGGTGGCCTTGAGCTGGTGCATGTCCTGGAGGATCGGCCAGAGCTGCATTCCGTAACCCGCCATCAGCCCCATCGCGCGTTCCACCGGGTCGAGGCGGCCGAGCGCCGCGAACTCGTCGAGCAGGAACAGCACCGGCTTGTCCGGCCGGGCAGGGGAGCGCGCCATGTCGGTAACGGCTTGGCTCACCAGCAGCCGCAGCCAGCGCGCATAGGTATCGAGCCGATCGGGCGGCAGGCACAAGAACACGGTGCTCGGCCGCTCCTTCAGGTCCGCGAACCGGAAGTCGGATGCCGACGTGCTGTCCACGATGCGGGGACTGTCGAGAAAGTGGGTGTGGCGCTGGGCGGACGACAGCACGCCGGCCGCTTCGCGATCGGACTTGCCGAGGTGGCGGTTGGCGGCGCGCGCGATCAGGCCGTGCGCGCCGGTGCTGGCCTGCATGTCGGCAAGCAGCGCGGCGAAGCCGGCGGGATCGCGGGTGAGCTTGTCGCGCACTGTTGCCAGCGTGGCGAGGGCAGGGGGCTCATGGATGACGGTGTGTAGGATGATGCCGGCGATGAGCGCCTTGGCTTCCTCGTTCCAATGCGCCTCGCCCGATTGTCCCGGTGCGTCGTGGACCAGCGCGTCCGCGACCGTCTGTGCGTCTTCCGCGAGGTCCGGGCTGGCGGCATCGAGCCACGCCAGGGGATTGTAGCGGGCCGCAGGACGCCCGGAGACGCCGAAGGGGTCTAGACACCACACGTCGCCCTTCCTTGCGCGCGTACGGGCCGTGACGCGGGCATTCTCGCCCTTGGGGTCGATGCAGATCACCGAGCGGTCGAGCAGCAGCAGGTTGGGGATGATCGTGCCGACACCCTTGCCCGAGCGGGTGGGTGCCATCGTCAGCAGATGGGCCGGGCCGTCATAGCGCAGCAGCTTGTTGTTCCGGCCCGATCGTCCAATGACGAGATCGCCCGAGCCTTCGAGCTTCGCCAGGTCTCGGCGATCGCCGAAGCGAGCCGATCCCATCAGCGTGTTACGACCCTGCCCGCGTCGGTTAAACTTCCAGATCGCGAAAAGGACCAGGCCGGTGAGCAGGAACGGCACGTCAGTCGCGATCTCGCCGACGCCGAAGATGCCCTTGAGCCAGCTATTGCTCGCCATCAGGACGACGAAGCCGATCAGCAGCGCCCAGAGCGGCCCGATCCGCACCGGCATCAGCAGCTCGCGCCGGCCGGAGTGATCGCCAGCGCGGAATCGGCATCGGGATGGCCGAGCAGCCTGAGAAGGATTTGCGTGGCTAGGGCAGGGGGCACCCGTTCGTCGCGCATCATATCGAACAGGGCATCATCCTCGGGCGTCAGCGCCATGCCTTCGATCGCGAGATTGGCGCGAGCGTCCTCGTCGTCCTCGCGCCACATCGTGTCCTCGGTTGGGCTGCCCCGCACATAGTCCAGCGCACGAACTTCGCTCCGCAGCGTGTCGAGGTCGATCGTCGTCATTCGCCCGTCTCCCGTTCCGCTTCTTCCGCGTCGAACGCCCGCCGGCCGCGGCGCTTCCACAATGCCAGCGTGTCGTCGCCAGCCTCGCTCCTTGCCTTGCCGACCAACTCCAGCAGCGCACCGTAGATGGTCGCGCGATCGTCGTCGGCGAGATCGACCAGCCCGGCCTTCTGGACGAGGCCGCCCAGTTCGATCAGGTGGCGGGTGCGTTCGCGGCGTTGCACGACCCAGCCCCTGCTATCCGTTCGCCGTTGCCCCGCTTCCGTCCGCAGCGTCGCCGCGCGGTTCAGTTGCAGCGCCCGATCCGTCGATTGCAGCAGCGCCGCCACCCTTGCGCCCGCGCCGTTGAAAGAACGCCGCGCCCTTCGCGCGCCATGCCTCCTTCGCGCTCGCATCCTTCGATCCGATCGCGTCGAGCAGCACGCCTGCGAGTGTTTCAGCATCGAGTGCGTCGGCACCAGTTGCGGTGACCAGCGCCCCGAGCTGTTCCACCCGCTTCGCCTTGAGCGCCTTGGCCTTGTCGCCGAGCGCCTTCAGCTCCGCATCGTAATCGCGCACCTTACGCATCGCGATCATCCTCGTCGGGTTCATCCGGCGCGGCAGGAATATCCGTCCACAGCAGCCCCGATGTTCCGTTTGCATCGACACCGGACGGAGCTTCCTCGTTCCACAGAACGCGCCAACCGTAGACCACGCCGTCGTCGCTGGCATTCTCGTCCAGATCAAAGGGGTAATCATCAAGCGTCTCGACGCTGATCCCGAGCGCTTGAGCGACATACGCATCGCGGCGTCGCTCCATCGCTTCCTCGTAAGCACGGCTCATCATGCTCTCCTCGTTCAGCCAGTTTGACAGAGCAGACGGGGAGCGCAAGCCTAAAGCGGGGCAAGTCAATCAGAAGGAGCGAAGCGGAGGATGAGTGCGCGCTTATACGTCGTTGCTGACGTGCGCTCAGAAGTGCATGGTGCCGCTCGCGATGGCGATCTACCATTTCAGCGCCAAGGTCATCAGCCGCGCAAACGGCTCCAGCGCCGTCGCGTCCGCTGCGTATCGCTCCGCATCCGAGCTGTATGACGAGCGGCTGGGACGTGACCACGACTTCTCGAACAAGGCCGGCGTCATCCACTCCGAGGTGATGTTGCCGAAAGGCGCGCCGGAACATTTAAAAGACCGCACCGTGCTCTGGAACGAGGTTGAGGCCGGCGAGAAGCGCAAGGACGCGCAGCTCGCCCGCGAGGTCGAGTTCTCGATCCCGCGCGAGATGAACGAGAAGCAGGGCGTCGCGCTCGCCCGCGATTTCGTTGCCGGGCAGTTCGTGAAGCGCGGCATGGTCGCCGACCTAAACGTGCATTGGGACAAGGCGAAGGACGGCAGCCCCAAGCCGCACGCGCACGTCATGCTGTCGATGCGCGACGTGGGGCCGGAGGGGTTCGGTCAGAAGAACCGCGACTGGAACAGCGGCGAGCTGTTGCAGGGCTGGCGCGAGGCATGGGCCGCCCACGTCAACGAGCGCATGGCCGAGCTGGGGCTGGAGGGCCGGATCGACCATCGCAGCCATGCCGATCGGGGCATCGAGCTGGAGCCCCAGCACAAGATCGGCCCGGCGGGGATGCGCCGGCTGGAGCGCGGAGAGGATGCCGAGCGTGCTGACGACCACCGGCGGATTGCGCGCGAAAACGGCGAGAAGATAGCGGCCGATCCGCGCATCGCGCTGGACGGCATCACCCGGCAGCAATCCACCTTCACCACCCGCGACCTCGCCGCGTTCGCGTTCCGGCATTCGGACGGCAAGGATCAGTTCGACCAGGTGATGGCGGCGGTGCGCGCAAGCCCCGAGCTGGTGGCGCTGGGCAAGGACGGGCGTGACCAGGAACGGTTCACCTCCCGCGACATGATCGCGACCGAGGCGCGGCTGGAGAAGGCCGGCGACGAGCTGGCCCGGCGCGGCGATCATGGCGTGTCTGACCGGCAGCGGACCGGTGCGCTGGAGGCGGCCGAGGGGCGGGGCCTGGTACTGTCGGGCGAGCAGTGCGACGCCTTCGACCACATCACCGGACGCGACAGGCTGGCATCGGTCGTCGGCTATGCCGGCACCGGCAAGTCGGCGATGCTAGGCGTCGCGCGAGAGGCTTGGGAGCGCGAGGGCTACCAGGTGCGCGGGGCGGCGCTGTCCGGGATCGCGGCCGAAAACCTTGAGGGCGGGTCGGGGATCGCGTCGCGCACGATCGCCAGCCTTGAGCATGGCTGGGCACAGGGTCGTGACCAACTCGGGCCGAAGGACGTGCTGGTGGTGGACGAGGCCGGGATGATCGGCACCCGCCAGATGGAGCGGGTGCTGTCCCATGCCCGTGACGCCGGGGCCAAGGTGGTGCTGGTGGGCGATCCCGAGCAGTTGCAGGCCATCGAGGCGGGCGCGGCGTTCCGGTCGATCACCGAGCGGCACGGTGCAGCCGAGATTACCGAGATACGCCGGCAGCGCGAGGACTGGCAGAAGGAGGCAACACGGGCCTTCGCCACCGGCCGGACGGCCGAGGCGCTGGACGCCTATGCCGCACACGGCATGGTCCATGTGGCCGACACGCGCGAGGCGGCACGGGCCGGGCTGGTCGATCGCTGGGATCGGGATCGTCAGGCCGAGCCGGACAAGACCCGCATCATGTTCACCCACACCAACGCCGAGGTGCGCGAACTCAACCGAGAGGCGCGCGAGCGGGTGCGAGCCAGCGGCGAGCTGGGCGAGGACCGGACCGTCGCGGCCGATCGGGGTGAACGCGACTTTGCGGCCGGGGACCGGATCATGTTCCTGCGCAACGAGCGGTCATTGGGCGTGAAGAACGGCACGTTGGGCACACTGGAGCGGATCAAGGACGGGCGCATGGGCGTCCAGTTGGACGATGGGCGCAGCGTTGCCTTCGACCTCAAGGATTATGCTTCGGTCGATCACGGCTATGCGGCCACGTTCGGCAAGTCGCAGGGCGTGTCCGTCGATCGCGGGCACGTGCTGGCGACGCCGGGCATGGACCGGCACAGCAGCTATGTCGGGATGACGCGGCATCGCGATAACGTGCAGCTCCACTATGGCCGCGACGACTTCGCCGACCAGGGTAAGCTCGCGCGCATGCTGTCGCGCGACCGGTCGAAGGACATGGCCGGCGACTATGCGCCGGAGCGGAGCGAGCAGGACTATGTCCGCGCCTTTGCCGACCGGCGCGAGATCCGGTTCCCGGAACTCGCGCGCCAGATGGTCGAGAAGGTTCGCGACAAGGCGCGCGGGATGTTCGCCGGATTCAGGCCGAAGCCCGGCAAGGAGCAAGGGGGGCCGATTAACACCGGTGCCATGTCCCCCTTTGGTGACCGAAACCGTGAAAGGGGGGCGATTAACACCGGTGACAGATCGGCTCTGGGCAATCGGAACCCCGAAAGGGGTGCGATTAACACCGCCGCCTTGTCCTCGCGTGAGATGCAGCCCGAAGGGCAACGGCGTCCGACGCGTGAGGAAGTTGAGAAAACCTGGATAGCGGAACACGGGCGTGAGTTGGCGGGTGTGCAGGCACGCGCACAGCGAGCGCAGGTGCGGGCGAATGGCATGTACAAGCGCCATGAGGCAGTGAGAGGTGACCATGCCCGCACCCAGCCGTTGCCACCTACCGGGCTGCTGGCGGCGTTACGGCGCTCGTCCTACGAGGCAGCGAAGGCTAATTGGGAGAAGACCGCACGCGGTTTGCAGCGGCGGTCCATGCAACTCGCGAAGCGGCTGGGTCAGATCAAGGAGTATCTTGGCCCCGTTACTGGACAGCGGCGTCATCGCGGCGATGAGTTAGCCCGTGCCAGGGTCGAGCGTGCGCATCCTTCCCTCAATAAGCTTTACGAGGCGGTCATGCGCGAACGCCGCGTCGAGCGTGTGCGGCAGCAGGAGCAGGAACGCGAGCGGAGCAGGCAGCGTGACCAAGATCGTAGTAGGGACGATCGTGGCCGCGGGCGGTAAATCCAACATCGGTTAGCCCCACGTGAGCTTTTCCCACGGTCATCAATCCGGGTGACGAACTTGCGCGGCAATAGGCCGAGCAAGATCCAATCCTTCCTTAAGAGTTAGTCGGTCGCGTAGTGCCCCAGCGCCGCGGACGATGACGAGCCGCCCTGTTGAAGGATTTCAGACGCTGACCCCATGTCGTTGGCAACTTCATCGAGGCATGAGCCTTCATGATCGACGGTTGAGCCCACCAAGGTAGCAGCTTGGTGGGCTCTGGTCGTGCGCGGGCGTTGCGCACGCCTTAGCGATACCAGGGCCATGCTGTGGCGCAAGGATGCACGCCGAGGGCAGCGCCTCCGATCGGTTGTCGAAAGCACGAATTGCATCGGCCGATTTACAGATGGCACCCTATCGCCTGTGACCATTTGGCGATGCGTTCGCGCTTTTGAAAACCGAAGCCGGATCAGCAAACGGTCGTCGAAAGCACGAAGATTCGGTAGCTCGGCGCCGTTGGTAACCGGCGCCTCAGCCCAAAAATCCCCAATCTTCGTGCTTTCGGCGACCATTGGTGTGCCACGTGGCACACTGCCTCGTTAAGCAGCGCCTTGTTCGAAGCCGGAGCGGCCTTTATCAGGTCGGGACAAGCGGCATCTTATGGACTGTCCGTTTCCCGATCAGGGAACTAGCACCGGGACCGCCTGTGAGGCGGTCCTCGGTTTTCCACGAGCACGCTCTTCCTTTGAAAGCCATAAATATGCACTAAGATGTGCTCAACATGGCCGTCCCCGCTGTTGCCTTCGGCATCAAGGGGCGGCCTTCCGTGCGATCGATCATCTCCGCGACTAGGTAGACCGAGGTGAGCGCAAGCGCCCACCCCAGCATCTTCCCATTAGCCCCGGCTGTATGATCGTAGGAATGGGCGGCTGCGCCGTGGTCATGCGCCATAAAGCGCCTTTTGTAGGTCGGGTGTCTCGTCAGGTTCTCGTGACGGCGTGACCATCGATCCGAACCGCGTATAGAGCGTGGGCAGTACGAACAGGGTCAGCAGCGTCGCCGAGATCAGTCCCCCGATCACTACCGTGGCGAGCGGCTTTTGAACCTCGGCCCCTGCGCCGTGGCCCAGCGCCATCGGCACGAAGCCCAGACTGGCGACAAGTGCCGTCATCGCAACGGGACGAAGCCGGAGCAGCGCCCCCTCGCGAGCCGCGCGCGTCCGGTCCATCCCTGCGCGCATCAGGTCGTGGATGGAGGATACCATCACCAACCCGTTGAGCACCGCTACGCCGGACAAGGCGATGAACCCGACCGCGGCCGAGATAGAGAAGGGCAGACCGCGGAGCACGAGCGCGAGAATACCGCCGACCAACGCCAGCGGCACGCCGGTGAAGACCAAGGCTGCGTCGCGCACCGATCCGAGCGCACCGTAAAGCAGCAGCATGATGACGGCGAAGCATATCGGCACCACGATCGTCAGGCGTGCCCGGGCGCTTGCCAGATTCTCGAACTGGCCGCCCCAAGTCAGATAGGTGCCGGCCGGCAACGCGACCTTTTGCGCTATCCTGGCCTGCGCCTCCTCGACGACGCCGGCCACGTCTCGCCCGCGCACGTTGGCCTGAACGACGACACGGCGCTTGCCGTTCTCGCGGCTGATCTGGTTCGGCCCGTCGCCAAGCCCAATCTCCGCTACGCTCGCGAGCGGGACGAACGATCCGCTCGCCGTTGGCACCGGAATCTGCCCAAGGGTCTGCAAATCGGCGCGTGCCGTCTCGCTGAGACGGATCACGACCGGGAAGCGGGCGTCGCCTTCGAAGATCACGCCAGCCTGTTTGCCACCTACAGTTGCCGCAACAACGTCCTGAACGTCGCCAGCAGAAACACCGACCCGCGCCATCGCGTCCCTATTGGGACGAATGTCGAGAAGCGGCAGTCCTTCGGTCTGCTCTACCCGGACATCCGCTGCACCAGGCACCTTGCGCATCACGTCCGCGATCTGGATCGCGGTCGCATTCATGCTGGCAAAGTTGTCGCCGAACACCTTGACCGCAATGTCGCCGCGCACGCCGGCGACGAGCTCGTTGAAGCGCATCTGGATCGGCTGCGTAATCTCGTAGCCGTTCCCCGGGATGGTCGAGACCTTCTTCTCGATACGCTCGACCAGCTCCTCCTTGGGGAGGCTCGGATCGGGCCATTCTTCGCGAGGTTTCAGCATCACGAACGTGTCGGTCGCGTTGGGCGGCATCGGATCGCTGGCGATTTCCGAGGTGCCCGTCCGCGAGAAGGCGTATTGCACTTCGGGCTCACGACTGATCGTCTTCTCGACCGCGAACTGCATACGCTGGCTTTGCTCGACCGACGTGCCGGGCGGACGCCAGGCCTGGACGAGGATGTCGCCCTCATCGAGTTGCGGCAGGAACTCCTGACCCAGCGTCGTGAAAGCGAGTGCCGCCACCAAGACGCCGGCAAGCGCCCCGCCGATGGTGACGCTCGGACGCCGCATGGCGGCGTCGAGGCCGGGTTCGTAGCGACGCTTGAGCCAGACGACGATCCGGCTTTCCTTCTCCTCGACCTTGCCGGCCAAGAAGGCGGCAATAGCCGCCGGTACGAAGGTCAGGGACAGCACGAAAGCGAAGACGAGCGCGATGATGACGGTCAGCGCCATCGGCTCGAACATCTTGCCCTCCACGCCGCTGAAGGTGAGCAGCGGCGCATAGACGAGGATGATGATCGCCTGCCCATAGACCGATGGCCGGATCATCTCGCGGGCGGACGCCGCCACGATCGCGAGGCGTTCCTTGAGCGGGAGGACACCTCCAGTTTCGTGCTGGCGCGTGCCGAGGTGGCGCAGCGCGTTCTCGACGATGATGACCGCACCATCGACGATCAGACCGAAATCGAGCGCGCCGAGGCTCATCAGATTGGCCGAGACACCGGCACGCAGCATCCCTGTGGCGGTGAGCAGCATCGTGATCGGGATCACCATCGCGGCGATCAGCGCCGCCCGGAAATTGCCGAGCAGCACGAATAGCACCACGATGACCAGCACCGCGCCTTCGGCGAGGTTGCGGGCAACCGTCGCGATCGTGGAGTTCACGAGCTTGGTACGATCGAGGACCGGCTTGACCACGACATCGGTAGGCAGCGATCGGCCAATGGCCTTAAGCCGTTCACCGACGTCGGTCGCGACGGTGCGGCTGTTCTCACCGATGCGCATCACGGCTGTGCCGACGACGACCTCGTGACCGTTCTCGGAGGCCGAGCCGGTGCGGATACCCTGCCCGGCCTCCACGGTCGCCACCTGATTGAGCACGATCGGCACACCGTCGCGACTTGCCACCACGGTGCGTGACAGCTCATCAGCGGTGCGAACCCGCGCGTCCGAGCGGACGAACAACCCTTCGCCGTTCCGATCGACCGTGCCTGCACCAATGCTGGTGTTACTGCGCTCGAGCGCGGTAGCGAGGTCCTGGACCGTCAGCCGCATCGATGCCAGGCGCTGGAGGTCGGGAATGACCAGATATTCGCGGTCGAACCCACCCAGCGAGTCCACGCCGGCGACACCTTCGGTCCCGCGGAGCTGCGGCGACACGATCCACTCCTGGACGGTGTGGAGGTAGGTCGCCTTATCGCGTTCGCTGACGAGGTGTTCGCCTTCGGGGGTGATGTAGCTGCCGTCGCGCTGGAGACCGGGTTCGCCATCCCGATGCTTCACGCGGTTGAGTTCCTGAAACTCTACGGTCCACATGAAGATGTCGCCGAGACCGGTCGCGATCGGTCCCATCTCGGGCATGACGCCCTGCGGCAGCCGTTCCTCGGCCATCCGCATCCGCTCGGCTACCTGTTGGCGGGCGAAGTAGATGTCGGTCGCGTCGGTGAAGACGGCCGTGATCTGGGCAAAGCCGTTGCGGTTAAGCGACCGGGTATAGGCGAGCCCGGGGATGCCCTTGAGCGAGGTTTCGATCGTGAACGAGACCTGCCGCTCGATCTGGTCGGGCGACAGCGAGGGTGCAAGGACGTTCACCTGCACCTGGTTGTTGGTGATGTCCGGGACGGCATCGATGGGGAGGCGCTGGAGGGCGAAGATGCCCGCGAGCGCGGCGACAAGGGTCAGCAGCAGGACTAGCCAGCGCCGCTCGACCGAGAAGGTGACAAGGCGGGAGATCATGGGCTCAGTCCATGTCCATCCCGCCACCCTTGCCGAGTTCGGCTTTCAGGGTGAACGAGTTCGTGGTGGCGATCCGCTCCTGGCCATTGAGGCCGGAGCTGATGATTACCTGATCGCCGTTGCGGCGACCGGCCGTGACCGGGGTCGCGTGGAAGCCAGTCGGGGTGCGGACGAAGACGACGGTGCGGTTCTCGATGCTTTGCACTGCCGTGGAGGGGACCGAGACGCTACGATCGCCGCTCCCGGGCAGCATGAAGCTCGCCGTCACCGGCTCGCCCACCCGCCAGGTATTCCCCGCATTGTCGAGCGTGGCGATGACAGGCACGAGGCGCGTGCTGTCATCGAGCGCCGGGGACACGAACGACACCCGTCCTTCCTGTCTACGACCGGCTGCGGTTACCTCAACCCGCGTACCCGGCCGGATACGGCCTGCATCCGCGGGCGAGACCGAGGCGGTGATCGTCACCCGCGAGAGGTTCGCGACCCGGTAGAGTTCGGCGTTCGCATCGACGGTCTGGCCGAGGACAGCCGGACGGGCGATTACCTGCCCTGAGATCGGCGAGCGCATGGCGATGCGGTTGAGGGCACCACCACCGCCCCCCGTGGCACCGAGCTGTTGCTGCGCGAGTCGCAGCGCGATCCCCGCCTCCGTCGCCGCGGTCCGCGCCGCCACCAGGTCCTGTTCGGGCGAAACGCGCTCGGCAAATAGCCGTTGCTCGCGCCGTAGGTTCGACTGCGCCAATGCGGCGCGGGCGCGAGCGGCCTCGACTTCCGCCTTCAGCGAAGCGGCCTCGCGGCTCTCGATCACCGCCAGCGGGTCACCCTGCCGAACAGGCTGGCCGAGGTTGCGCGTGAGCGCGACCAAGCGACCGCCGATGGTCGCGGAGACGACCTGGACGCCTTGGGGATCGCCCTGGACGAGCGCGGGCAACTCGATCGCGCCGGCGACCCCGCCCACCGTCGGGCGGGCGACTTCAATGCCGGCGTCGGCGATCTGCCGCGCCGTGAGCGTCACCGCATCCTTATCCGCCTTCTTCTCGGCCCCCTCACCCTTTTCCATGCCCTCCATCCCGGCCATGTCGTCGGTCTTCTTCTCGGCCCCGCCGCACGCAACGAGCGCCAGCGGAAGCAAGGCGGACAGCAGGGTCCGCGCATGATTGGTTTTCATCGTGCATCCTTCGCATCGACAGGCGCCGGGGCGGCGAGCCGTTCCAGCCGGGCCTGTGCGTCATGATAGGCGGCCAGCGCGTCGATCGCGGCCGCACGGGTGTCAGCGAGCGTGCGCTCAGCCTCCAGGAGATCCAACTGTCCGAACTTGCCCTCACGGTAGCCGATCCGGGCGATCCGGGCGGCTTCCTGCGCCGCGGCAAGAGTCGGGCCGGTCGCGTTACGGGCGGTCGTCGCCGCATTGGCGACATCGCCCTGTGCCGATGCGATGGCCTGTTCCGCATCGAGGAGCGCGAGGCGGCGCTGCGCGTCCGCCTGGGTGCGTTGGGCAGACGCCAGATCGACAACCGCGCGGCCGTTGTTGAAGAGGGGCAGCGGCACGGATAGGCCAACCACGGCAGCAGTATCATTGGTCATCGCAAGCCTGCGTGCGGATGCGCTGATCGTCACGTCGGGAACCCTCTGGCTTCGGGCAAGGCGGACCTGCGCCGTCGCCGTGGTGAGATCGGCCTGCACCGCTGCGGCCGTCAGCGTGCCTTCACTGCGCACCGGCAACCGTGGTCCTGCGCCTTCGATCCGGGCGAACCAGGCTGTATCCAGCGAACTGGCGCCGCGCCCGATCAGTCGGGCAAGATTACCGAGCGCCACTTGGGCAGATCGCTCCGCGCGCTCCGCAGCCCCTTCCGCATTCAGCCGGGCGACGTCGGCGCGTTGCTCTTCGAGCGGTGAGGCGCGACCGGCTGCAACGCGGACCCGCGCTGCACGCAGTACCTCGTTTGCGATCCCGACCTGTTCGCGGGCGGTGACTACCCTGCGTTGCGACGCCGCGGCATCGTTATAGGCCTGCGTGACCCGTAACCGGAGATCGGCCTGTACGATCGCCGCTTCAAGCGAAGCGCGGTCGAGTTGCGCATTGGCGACTGCTACGCGCGCCGACCGCTTGCCGCCGAGTTCGAGCGGCAGGGACACGCCGACCGTCGTTTCAGCCGAGCGCAGTCCCCTATAGATACCGGTGCCAGCGACGTTCTCGCTCATCGCGTCGAGCGACGGATTAGGCCGCAATCCGGCGATCGAGCGTTGCGCTTGTGCCGCCTGAATGCCCGATCGGGAAACCTCGACCGCCGGCGATACCGCGCCGGCCGCGGTAAGTGCTTCATCAAGGGTCAGCGGCGGTGCCGACGCCTCCGTGTCCTGTGCCTGTGCCGAGTTGCTCGACGCACAGGCTGTCGCGACCAGCACGGCCGCTATCATGCGCTTCATTGTAGATGCTCCTGACGAACCAGTCTCAGGCGCCGGAAGGCGCCCGGTGCGTCGTCAGGCCTGTGGTGGTCGAAGCGCCGGATCGTTTTGATGAGCAAGCCAGAGCGGAGCCTTGTGGCTCGCAAATTCGGCCCAATTGTCGATCAGGGCGACGTCGACACTATGCTCAGCCGGCGCGGCGACATGGTGGCCGTGACAGACGGTGTGATGATGAGGATAGCCCTTGTCCGCATCCGCCGGCACCTCGTCGCAGTCACCAGCCATGTGCATGATTGTATTGACCTGAGAGGTCTCGATGCACCCGACGCTTTCCGTAGCCTGCGCCATGCCCGCCCAGCCGGTCAGGACCAGCATCAGACAGGCGAGAAAGGGCAGCAGCTTGCGCATGAGCTTGCTCCTTATCATTCCACGAGAATGGCGTAACCCGCGATCATCAGACGCTACCCGGCCAGCGTTGCTTTCGGCCTTCATGAGCGGCCACCCATTTCTGCCAACGCACCTCGGGCAATCTCCCAAGCGGAGTGCAGGAACAGGATCGCGATGACGCCGGCGACCGCGAGGTCGGGCCATGCCTTTCCGGTCCACGCCACCAGGCCGGCGGCAATGACGACGGCGATATTGGCGACAGCATCGTTTCGGCTGAACAGCCAGATGGCCCGTACATTGGCATCGCCTTCGCGAAACCGCGACAGGACGAGCGCCGCACTGACGTTGATGATAAGGGCGACGATCCCGATGCCGCCCATCAGATCGGCGTCGGGTGCCACGGCGTTCATCGCGCGCCAGATGGCAAAGCCGATGACACCTAGGCCCAATGTTCCGAGGAACAAGCCTTGGGAGAGAGCAACCCTTGAGCGAGCTGCCGCCGTCCAGCTCAGCGCGATGAGGCCGAACAATGAGATCGTGCCGTCGCCGACGAAGTCGAGCGCATCAGCTTTGAGCGCCTGGCTGTCGGCGATGAACCCACCGACGATTTCTATCAGCCCGAAGCCGAGGTTAAGAAGTACGACGATCCATAGGGCACGACGATAGGCTGGGTCGCGCTCCGCACGTTTCGTATCGCCCGTGCAGCCGCACGTAGAGGATTCGCTTGCGCTCATCCCGCTCCGTTACGATCTACAGTCACTGTAGAAGCAACCGGAAAATCGCGAGGATCGCAAGGTGTTGATGATTGGCGACATAGCGAAAAGGACCGGGACCAAGGTCAACACGATCCGCTTCTATGAAGACATCGGCCTGATGCCGGAGGCTGCGCGCACGGCAGGTGGGCGCCGTACCTACGGTGATGCGGAGGTTCGCCAGCTCGCCTTTATCCGGCATGCCCGTGATCTGGGGTTCTCGACTGACGAGATTCGATCCCTGATCGCCTTGTCGGCCAACCCCGATCAGGATTGTAAGGAAGCAGGCTCGCTCGCTCGCCGGCACCTTGCGAGCGTGGAAGACCGCATTGCCCGCCTAACGGCGCTGAGGGACGCCTTAGCTGATGCGACACGGGATTGTGACGGCGGCAGGATTGCTGACTGCCGGGTTATGGAAGCGATCACGAGGCCGCCTGATTTGGCTAGCGGAGCGCGGGTCTAAGGCCGCACGTACACACCACCTGACGAGCCCGTCAGGATTGCGGCGCTGTCGCGATGCTGGAGAGGTCCTTAGCGGTGTCGATCGGCACCCCGGCTTCCTTGCGCTCCGAATAGCGATCTACGAGTTGGGCTGTGTGCGGGCGCAGAAGCACCGTGAAACGCACCAGCTCCTCCATCACGTCCACAATCCGGTCGTAATAGCTGGACGGCTTCATGCGTCCGGCATCATCGAACTCGTTGAACGCCTTGGCGACGCTTGACTGGTTCGGGATCGTCACCATTCGCATCCAGCGGCCCAGCACGCGCAGCGTATTGACGCTATTGAACGACTGCGATCCGGCCGACACCTGCATGACCGCGAGCGTGCGCCCCTGCGTCGGACGCATCCCGCCCATCGACAGCGGCAAATGGTCGATCTGCAACTTCATGATGCCGGTGATCTGGCCATGTCGCTCAGGACTGCACCACACCTGACCTTCCGACCACATCGACAGCTCGCGCAGCTCATGAACGGCCGGATGGTCGTCGCCGGCGTGCCGGTCGGGCAGCGGCAGAGTGGACGGGTCGAAGATGCGCGTCTCGCAGCCGAAGAAGCGGAGCAGGCGCGCCGCCTCCTCGATGCACAGGCGCGAATAGGATCGCTCGCGCAGCGAACCGTAGAGCAGGAGGATGCGCGGCGCGGGATCGAGCGGGCCGAGCCCCAGCGCTGGCCGCTGGATGGCATAGGCGGGATCGAGCGCCGGTAGGGTATTGGGATCGGACAGGTCACGAAGCGGCATCAGGCAATTCCGATCCGGATCGCGAGCGCCGCGAGGGTGACGAGCAGCACCGGCACGGTGAGCGTGACCCCAACCCGGAAGTAATAGCCCCATCCGATCCGCACGCCCTTTTGCCCGAGGACGTGGAGCCACAGCAGCGTTGCGAGCGACCCGATCGGCGTCAGCTTGGGGCCGAGGTCGCAACCGATCACGTTGGCATAGATCATCGCGTCCTTGATCGCGCCTGTGGCGTGTGTCGCGTCGATCGACAGCGCGCCCACCAGCACGGTCGGCATGTTGTTCATTACCGACGATAAAACGGCCGCGATGATACCCGTACCCAGCGCCGCGCCCCACACCCCGCCTTGTGCGGTGCGATCGAGCAGCGCCGCCAGATGATCGGTCAGGCCGGCGTTTCGCAGGCCATAGACGACCAAGTACATACCGAGCGAGAAGATCACGACCTGCCAGGGTGCGCCGCGCAGCACCTTGCCGGTCTGGATCACATGGCCCCGCCCCGCGATCACCAGCAGCAGGATTGCGCCGGCAGCGGCCACGGCGCTGACCGGCACGCCAAGCGGTTCGAGTAGGAAAAACCCGGCGAGCAGCAGGGCAAGGACGATCCATCCGGCGCGGAAGGTCGCGGCATCGCGGATCGCGTCGCGCGGCGCGCGAAGCGCCCCCACGTCATAGTCTGCCGGTATGTCGCGCCGGAAGAACAGCAGCAGCGCCCCCAGCGTGGCGGCGATTGACACGAGGTCGACCGGCACCATCACGGCCGCATATTCGCCGAACCCGATCCTGAAGAAGTCGGCCGACACGATGTTGACGAGGTTCGACACGACCAGCGGCAGGCTGGCGGTGTCGGCAATGAAACCGGCCGCCATGACGAATGCCAGCGTCGCCTTGTCCTTGAATCCCAGCGCCCGCAGCATGGCGATGACGATCGGCGTCAGGATCAGCGCCGCGCCATCATTGGCGAACAGCGCTGACACCGCCGCGCCGAGCAGCACGATCAGAACGAACAACCGGCGACCATGCCCTCCGCCCCAGCGGGCGACATGCAGCGCGGCCCATTCGAAGAACCCGGCTTCATCGAGCAACAGGCTGATGACGATGATCGCGACGAATGCGGCGGTCGCGTTCCAGACGATGCCCCACACCACCGGCACGTCGGACAGGGTGACGACGCCTGCGAGCAGCGCCACGACGGCGCCCCCCATCGCGCTCCATCCGATGCCGAGGCCCTTGGGTTGCCAGATGACGAGCGCGATCGTCGCGACGAAGATCAGGACGGCGAGAAGCATCAGGCGACGCGCTGGCCCGAGGCGTCCACCACTTGCTCGCCGTCTTCCTTTGCGAACGCGCCGAGCTGGCCGGTCGGCAGCAGATCAAGCACGGCTTCGGATGGCCGGCACAGCTTCACGCCGAGGGGCGAGACGACCAGCGGCCGGTTGATGAGGATCGGGTGGGCCATCATCGCGTCCACCAGTGCGTCGTCGGACAGCGACGCGTCGCCCAGGCCCAGCTCGGCATAGGGCGTGCCTTTTGCACGTAACAAGTCGCGGGGCGTCATGCCGGCGCGATCGATCAACTCGACCAGCAGCGCGCGTGCAGGCGGCGTCTTCAGATACTCGATGACATGCGGTTCGATGCCGGCGTTGCGGATCATGGCGAGGGCGTTGCGAGACGTGCCGCACTCGGGATTGTGGTAGATGACGATGTCAGTCATGCCCGGTGCTCCATGTCGGCATTTTCTTGTTCGGACATCTGGTCGTGGATGTCCTGGAGGCGCTGACGCACGGCCATTGCCGGTACTTCACGGTTGTGGATGGGCAGCTCGACCAGCTTGGCGATGCGGCGGGTCAGCGCGTCGTGCGTGGCTTCGAACGCCGCGTCCACGGTCGCATCGTCGCCGGTCACCGCCGCCGGGTCGGGCAGACCCCAATGCGCCTTGATCGGCGTCCCGGTCCAGACCGGACAGACTTCGCCCCCGGCATTGTCGCAAACGGTGATGACGATATCCATCGAAGGCCCTTTGCCGTCCGCGAACTCGTCCCAGCTCTTCGAGCGGAGGTCATCGGTCGGATAGCCGTGCCGGGCGAGCAGCCGCAGCGCGCCCGGATGAACCTGCCCCTTGGGCGCTGAACCTGCCGAGAATCCACGAAAGCGTCCCTGCCCCAGGCGATTGACGATCGCCTCGCCCAGAATGGAGCGCGCACTGTTGCCGGTGCACAGCACCAGAACGTTGGTGATATGGCTCATGCCTTGCCCTCTGGCAGGCAGCGGCTCCGCATCGCCAGCGCGGCGAGCGGTGCGCAGACCTCGGGATTTCCCGCGCAGCAGTCTTGCATCAGAAACTCCAATAGCTCGGTCATCTGTTCGTATCGCGCCGTGTAGATCACCGAGCGACCGTCGCGCCGGTTCTCGATCAGCCCGGCGTTCGACAGGATGGTGAGGTTCGCCGACAGCGTGTTCGGCAGCACATCGAGCCGGCGGGCAATTTCGCCGGCGGCAACCCCTTCCCGGCCTGCCTGGATGAGCAACCGGAAAATCGCCAGGCGGGTGGCGTTGGCGAGAGCCGACAAGCCGGAGACAGCGTTCTTCATTTCCATATTTCTGATGTAACGGAAATGAGGGGCCCCGCCAACGCCCAAGCTCGCTCAGCTTCGCTTTTCGCGCACCTCGAACGATCCGACGCCGCCCTTGCGCACCGTTGTGGTGCAGGCTTCGGCAGAGGAATCCTTGAACGGGCAAGGCAGCGTCGGCGATTTCAGCGAGATGGTGATCGGTCCACGCGAGCTGCCCTTGTATTCGCATTCCAGGCGCCACACGCCGTTGACCGAGAGGCTGGGACGGCTCTTGTCGAGGAAGCGCACCGTCTCGTCACCGCCACGGGGCCACACATGGCACTTTACGTCGAAACCCTGTTCTCCTTCGACGGTCATGACGGTGGGAGCCGGCGGCTGGTCAGCCGCCAAAGCCGGAGCGCTTGCGAGCATGGCCATCATGTAAACAGCGAGCTTCATCGATAATACCCTTTCGATTCGACTATTCCAAGATACCAGAATAAACGAACCAAGCAAGGTGTCGTGAGTTTTGGTGTCAAAACCGCTCGGTTGTGACACCTGCATCCCTTACGTCCGCAGCCGGAGAGAGTGCGTTCACACCGGGGCTGAACGGCTGATAATCGTGAGAATGTCTATGCCACCGGCATGGTTCTTTTGCCCATGCCGGCGGACTCGCACCCTAGGCTAAGCGGGTGAACATCCACTGGCCTCCGACCTTCCACGATCTGGCGGCTCCACGTTGGACCAGTCGGTTGGCGGCGCGGTTCGCGTCCCAGACCAGCTCGTCGATGGCGTCCGCGAGTTGAACCGCGCTGCGCGGCTTCTCGATGTCCATCGCGCCGAGGACCATCTCCTCGATCCCCGCGTCGTAGTCCGGCTCGAGGTTATCCCGTTCGAACCGGTCGCACCACAGGATGTGACCGCGCCAGACGATGAAGTGGCTCCCGCAGCCGCCGTCCCGCCACACCGAGGGGAAGAGCGTCAGCCCGCCGCGGCGCATGTCGAAGCGCCATGCCTTGCCCGCGCGGCCGTCGAGGTTCACGACGAGCGTCTCGCCACAACCGTCGGGACATGCCATCACGATTGCCCGCGGCCTGCCCCGCAGGATCAGCGACGCGTCACCCGGCTGACCGAGTTTCGCCTCAGCCTTGTCTCGGTATTCGGCGTCGCCGACCATACGCACTATCCGCGCCGGCGGGCTCATCGCGCGCCTCCCCCGCTACCGACCGGTCGAACCGGCAGGCTCCACGTCGCGCCCTTCGCCCGCGCGCCCGCGTGGGAGCACACGATGCAGCCTGGCTGGACCGCCACGGCCATCTCCCGGACCCTTCCGCGGATGCCGTCGTAGGTCTGATGTCGTGGCTTGACGGGCACCGGCGTCACTGCGCCGAGGACCATCGTCATCGCGAGCGAGCTCACCGTCGAGTTGATGGAGAGCACGGCGGGCTGCGGCTCCCGCACGCCATGGACATACGGGTCGGCCGCGCGCTGTTCCGGCGTCTGCATCTCGCGACGGATGGCGTCCGCGTCGAGCGCGCCGCAGCAGGTCAGGCACGGGAGGCCGGGCGAGAGCATCTGCACCCGTCCGGTGACGTGGCTCACCGCCCCGTTCGCGACCGTGATGCTGACGCCCATGTCGATCACGGGCACCAAGTGCTGGTAGGCGGCCTGGTTCACCACGGCGCGGCTGGCGTGAGAGTCCGTGCACAGGAGGATGAAGTCGAACGTCGCCAGGAGGGCGGCGACATGCTCGTCCACGATGTCCGCCTGGATTGGGATCACCGTGGCGGCCGGGTTGACGGCGCGGATCATGCGCGCTGCGACCTCCACCTTCGGCTGGCCCACGTCCGAAGGGATCGAGCCCACGAGACGGTTGAGGTTCGTCTCCTCCACGAGGTCGGGATCGATGACGGTGATCCACGAGGCGCCGAGGTGGGCGAGCTGCTGGCATTCGAGCGATCCAGTGCCGCCGGCGCCGATCACCGCGAAGCGGAGCTGGCGGAGCAGGCGCTGCCCCGGTTCGCCGAAGGCGCGGACTTGGCGGTCGTCACGGTCGTGGGCAGCCCCGCCCGCGAGAGGCGAGTGGAGGACGAGCTTCTCACCCACCTCCCACACCGGCACCTCTTCGTCGCGGCCGAGAATGCGAGCGCGCGCGCCCTCCGGGCCGATCACCAGGGCGACGTGGAGCACCGGCGCACCGCGCCTGCCGAGATAGGACGCGAGTTCGGCCTCCCCGTCGTCGTCGATCGCTGAGAAGTGCGGGTTGCCCCGGCTGCTGGGATGGGTGTGGATGGCCACGACCGACATGCCGGTGATCCGGCTGCGATTGGCCACGTCGATCAGGAACCCGGGCTTGAGGACTGCCGAGACGCAGTCGCGGCGTTCGTAGGCGTCGTCCGGCACGGGAGCGGCGTCGGCGACGATCCAGGACCCGCTCGCGTGGTCGTGGTGCGCGTAGCCGATGGCGCAGCTCTCTAGACCGTCGGCGTCGAGCAGGCCTGACGCCAGCGCCGAATAGGCCGGCGCCGCGAAGCGTAGGCCGCTCATCGGACCTGCCTCAGGCGATCGATCACCACGTTCATCCATGTCGAAAGGGTGTCGCGGTTCGGATTCCAGGCGCTCGCGAGGTGCCACGAGAACCACATGCCCTGCTGCAGAGTCTCGGGGATGATGTTCAGCGCCGTGTTCTGCGGCATGGCCCCGTGGGCGAGGAGGAGGTCGGGATCCGCCCAGAAGCAGTCGAGCTGCGCGAAGGGGTAGCCGGGCGGGACGAGGAAGCGGATGGTGGTCGAGGACCTCGACCACCCCTCCGGCAGGCGCACGCCGGGCACAGTGACGAGCGTGGTGCCGCTCGCCATCGTGCTGGCGTGCGCTTCGACGAAGCGCTCCCGCAGCTGCTCGAGCTGCATGCTGAGGATGCCCGACATCAGCCGAAGTTCGCCTTAGGGACCGACGAGAAGCGGCGGACGCCGTGCTTGGGGTCGAGGCTGACCGTCTCGTCGTCGCCGATGATGCGATCGGGATCGTCACCCTCGCCTTCGAGGGAGAGGTCGTGGGTCTGATCCCAGTCGGGCACCATCGCCTTGATCTGCGCGCCGGTGAGCTTCTTCTTGGCGGTCTCGTAGAGCTTGCCGTTGACGAAGAAGGTGTAGGTGACCTTGTTCGGCGCAGTGATGAACTTCTCGACGCCATGGGCGGCGAGGTCGGCCTCGGTGCCCGGCTCGATCAGCTTGTCCTTGCCGCCGCGCACCTCGAGGAACACGGCCTCGTCGTCGTCGATGCCGGCGAGCGAGCGGAGCACCGCCTCCGGGATGGAGGGGCGGCCCCACACGATGCGGCTGTCGTTGAGCTTCACGCGGTAGAGCGGGTCGGTGCTGAAGGCGACGAACCGGTGGGCAGCGCGGTCGCGCAGGTCCACCTCCTCGTCGGCGCGGACGTCCTCGAAGTCGCCTTCGGAGGTGATGACGAACAGCGCGTGGCCGTCAACGTCCTTGATGCCACCCGCCTTCAGAATTTGGCGGCCCAGGGGCACGGGATCGTCGAGGACGATCGGCTGGTAGTCGAGGTCGTCGAGCGCGAAGGAGACGCGGTAGCGTCCGGGACGCAGCGCGCGGCCCTCCTGAACGGCGCTCTCGACGTCGTCGATGTCGGGGTGGTCGATAATGATCATGGTGTTGTTTTTCCTCTTCGGACCTCGGCGGACCTGCGTCGGTCTCGAAGGGGCAATCCCGCCAGCCGAGGCCGACCGGTAATTCCGATCAGAGATTCTTTTGCAGGGGCCCGTCGGCGAGTGGGCCGCAGGTGAAGAAGGCGGGGCAGAAGGGGCAGGTGCGGTCGGAGCGCTCGGGTTCGAACCGGCCCGAGGCGATCGACGCCAGCGTCTCCGTCAGCTTGCCCAGGTTCCTGCCTATCGCCTTATCGTCGAAGGCGAGCGCGATGGTCGGCTCGTCGTCGCCGAGGTGGATGATCTCTACGATGCAGCCAGGCAGTGACGCCGCGGCGGCC
>NZ_JBZFLF010000012.1:0-36879 GCF_058313455.1 Sphingomonas sp. SP5
GAAAGAACGGCCGCAGCCGCTCAATCTGCTCGTCCGTCAGCCAAAACAGGTCGCTCATCCCGGTCTCCTCGCGGAGCCTGAATCAGATCGCGACGCTCATATCAATGGGTCCTGACCCTAGTACCCGTGACGCAATTGGAGGTGCAGGCGAATATTCATAAGAGCGGTGCTCGGCGATTCTTTGACCGAAACTTTTATCTTGACCTCGCAACTGGCACTAAGCGGCTGAGCCTACCAGATGCAGGTACAGTTGTTATCGCGGATGAAAACCGGTCGGCGTTGGAACACGTCCAGAAGGTACGCAACGCCTACCTGGGTCAAGCGGCAAATGGATCAGGCGGGCTCACGCCTTATCGCGGAACTGATCCAATGCCGAAGGCGCTGCTTCGTTTCTCTGCCCAGCTTGACCAAGATGTGACCGAAGGTGAGTGGTACGACACGAGAATTGGTTTGGAGGCGATGTTTGACGCACTCCGTGACAGGAAGGCCGATGAGCCGTGGAAGTCGCTTTTTCGTTCTCTCTCGATCGTCCGTGGAGGGCGAGGCAAGCACCGACCACTCACGGACATGGACCAGCTGCTTTTAGCTGAGCTTCTTCACGAATTGGCTGCCGAGACTGAACTTGACACGGTTGTGCTGTGGGAGGTACGCATAGGCATTTCCGTGCCAAATACTGCCTATGTAAGTAGGCTTATTGCAGCTGTTCGAGCTGTAGCCCCCGATGCGAGCCTAGTGGAGGTGCGGTTCGGCAGCGTTATTCTACGTTTCCGTAGTCCCTCGAGTCGCTTTGCATGGATGCGACAGCTTTTAGAGGCTGGCGTCTTAACGGTGCTTCTAGACGCGAAGGATGTCGATGTCCGGCTTCTGGGCGGAACGGGCGATGCGGATCAGGGATTCGCACCTCGTGATCATGAGTCTGACCTCATCGAGACTATCTGGCATTGGCAGCCAGCCTTCCAGAAGGAAGCTGAGGGCAACGCCGATCTAGCGGAATGGATTTCGGCGTCCATGCGCGAAGGGCGGGTAGCTCAAGGCAGCGTTGCTCTAGAAGTCCCGGTCCCCTCCAGCATGCGCCAAATTCGTCTCGATTTGATGGTTTCATGGCCGGCAGGAGACGTACATGAAACGATAGGGATCGAGTTAATGCGCCTGACGCATCCAAGGCGCTTCCTCGATATGCTCGAACGACTGCTCGGTCTCTCCATTCGCGTGATTTTGGTGGTCGTGGGAACCGAACGCCGACTCGCTCGCATCCGCGACGATATTGCGCACTTGGAGCGGCTCGGCAGTAACGTCCGCGTGGTCACCGTTTTTGAGCAGTCTGAAAGCCACCAGTAGCGTTGTGCGGTCAAAAGATTTGACCCATCTCCAGCCATTCAGGGCTGCTCGGCCGCGTCCAGAAAGTGGCCGCTCGTTCATGTAGGCGGCATCCTTCTTGAAAGCTCGGTTAGCTTACCGAGCGTGTTTCGGAGAGCCGCAGCGAGCGCTGGCACAACATGGCAAGCCGGCTGCAGTCTGCGCTATGACGCTTGCATGGTTCACAACGATGATGCGGCTTGTCGATGAGACGGCTGGACGCGAGCGCGCCGGCCACTCCCGCGGCTGTCGTACCGCGCTTGTACGCGGCTTGCTCGCAAAGCGGCGGCTTCGCCGCGGCCACTTCGGCATTCGCGCTGGTCAAGGTCGGTCGCAATGAACCCTGCCGCTGCAGCTCGAGGAAGAAGTTTAAGCGATGCTGCGAATGACGGAAGCGGCTCGGCGTACCGGCTAACAGCCGAGCTGCGTTGCTAGGTCGGTTAAGCCGCTCGACGACCAATCCCAGTCTTCGCGCTGGTCTCGGTCCGGTGCCGCAATGCCGCCGCGCTCCATCGGTCGGTCCACATAGGCGGTGAGCAGCCCGGAACGACGCGCTGCGGCAAGGTCGCTGTATTGCGCCGCCACCAGGCAAGCTCGCTAGGGGCAACGGCGAGAATGTGTGCCGTCGCCAGATATGCCTCAGGCGCGGGCTTGTATGCGCGGGTCACCTCGGCGCCCATGATCGCGTCCCAAGGCAACCCACCATGCCGCGCCATGGCGAGCATGAGCGCGATGTTGCCGTTCGACAGCGTCACGATCGGGAAACGTTCCTTGAGCCGGGCAAGGCCTTCAACCGCCTCCGGCCATGGGTCCAGCCGATGCCAGGCGCAGGTCCAGTCCTCCAGCATCGCCGGATCGACCGCAGCGATGTTCAAGCCCAGATCGTTCAGCGTCGCTTCGAGCATCTCGCGATGAAGGACGTCGAGCACGACGAACGGCCGCTTGCCATGGCGAACCGCCGCCATTGCCGGCTGATAGCGTGCGCGCCACGCGTCCGCGAAGCCGGCCGGGTCGATGTCGGGCCGCCCGACCGCGGCGAGAAGCGGAGCGGACTCACGTGCGATCCCCGACCGCCAGTCGACCACCGTCCCGAACACGTCGAAAGCCAGCACTCGCGGCGTCATCTCAGTCGACCACCTTGACCGCATGGGCGACGGTGATGATAGGCCGCGCTGCCGCCAGTTCACGCGCCGACATGCCGAACGCTTTAAAGTGGTCGGAAGCCATGTGGGCCTGCACCGCGGCGTCGTCGACATAGAGCTCGTCGAAGACGAACCGCCGCTCCCCCTCGGCCTCCCGCCACAGATCGTAGCGGAGCACCCCAGGCTCGGCTCGTGAGGCGGCGACACAGTCGCCCGCTGCGGCGACGAACGCGTCCTCCTGCCCGGGCTTCACGCTGACGAATGCGACGACCTTGACCGACATGGGTTTCTCCCGACTAACCAAGCCTCGTGCACCCGTCGGTCGCGCGTCACAAGCCATGTGTCGATGCAACCAGGATAATCTGCCCGGTTGGGCGTGATCCAGAAGCGGCCGTTGTTACGGTCGCAGTCCCTTCCGCGAGCATACGTCCGTTCAGCTATTGTCGGCTTGGCAGGTTGTCGCCCGGCGGCTTGCTGACGCGCTGCGACGGTCTTCCATTGCAGATAACGATCAGCTACGCTGGCATGGTCGGAAAAGGCAGGCTTGGTGTGGTCAGCCCAAGCCCTTTCGGTAACGTAAGCTCTGGTCTTTGGCCTTGGCCAGGATCCCCACGACGAACAGTGGGTGCCATTTCGCGGCGCCTGTCCGTTCGTCCGCGAGGGTGCCTGGATGGGGAACGCTCCGGTCGAACAATCGACTGAAGGAGCCTTCACCGTGTCACTCGATCACAACGCCACATACGACGTCATCATTGCCGGCGCTGGGCCGGTTGGCCTCTTTCTCGCATGCGAGCTCGGGCTTGCCGGTTGCCGGTTGCCGGTTGCCGCGTGCTGGTGCTCGAACGTAGCGAGGCAGCGGCATCGCCGCTGAAGAATTTGCCCTTTGGTCTTCGCGGGCTGAACCTGCCGACGATGGAGAGCCTCGACCGGCGTGATCTGTTATCGCCGCTCAAGGCCCGCATGGCGTTGGCCGACACAGTCATCGCCGCACCTTGGACCGCCGGAGCGCGCCGTCCCGCTGGGCATTTTGCCGGTCTGCAATTTTTTTACGACATGGTCGACACGAACGCGTGGCCGTGGCGCTGGGGCGGTGCAGTCGAAGCGCTCGCGGTGACGATGGCCGACCTCGAACACGTGCTGTTTACTCGAGCAAGCCATCTCGGCGTCGTAATCCGCCACGGGTGTGGCGTCGACGGCGTCACGCGGATGGCAAACGGCATCGAGGTCCATGCCGGCGGTATGGCGCATCGGGCCGGTTGGATCGTCGGGTGCGATGGCGGCCGCAGTACCGTTCGCAAGGCCGCCGGGATCAGCTTTGCTGGCACTGAGCCGGAATTCACCGGCTATTCGATGACGCTGCGCCTCAAGGAGCCAAACCGGCTTCGCCCCGGTCGCCAGCATACCGCGTCAGGTATGTACACCTACGCACCGCCCGGCACCGTCACCATGGTCGACTTCGATGGCGGTGTAAGCCATCGCACATCCCCGCTGAGCGACGAGCATCTGCAAGCGGTACTGCGACGCGTGTCGGGCACCGACGTCACGGTCACCGGGGTGGAACTCGCCACGACGTGGACCGATCGCGCGTTTCTCGCCACCAGCTATCGGCAGGGCAGCGTGCTCCTCGCCGGCGACGCGGCGCATGTTCACGCGCCGCTAGGCGGTCAGGGCCTCAATCTAGGCATCGGCGATGCCATGAACCTGGGTTGGAAACTCGCTGCGGTGACCACTGGCCGCGCGTCGCCCTCGTTGCTCGACAGCTATGCGCGGGAACGGCGTCCGATCGCGGAACAAGTGCTCGATTGGTCGCGAGCACAGGTAGCGTTGCTTCGACCAGATCCCGGCGCCGCGGCATTGCGAGCCGTGGTTCGCGAACTGATGGCGACGCGTGACGGGTCGACGTTCTTCGCCGAACGGGTATGGGGCGCCGGGCTGCGATACGATGAACTTGGCGCCGCACATCCTCTCGTGGGCCGCAGCGCACCTGACGCGCCACTTGCGGACGGACGCACAATGAACGAGGCGCTGCGTGGCGGGCAGGCATTGTTGCTCGGTTTCAACCATTCCGAGCAGTTCGCCGAGATTGCTGACGCGTCTACCCAGCTTGACTATTGTGTCTCTTCCTCAGGCGACAAAGCCAATGCGGACGCCGCCCTGATACGCCCTGATGGGATCGTCGCCTGGGCAGGTTCGATCATCGATCGCTTGGCTTTGACCCAGGCTATGGCGCGTCTGTTTGATCCGTTGGGTGCGCCGGCATGATAATTTGTCTGTCGCTCCATGCTGTCACGCGATCCCAGGGACGCACTGTGGCGTTTGAGTAGATCGGCAACCTGCCGAAGCCCGCATCGTTTTGCAGATGATGGAGGCTACTGATGATCGCACTTGCCCTGGCGCTTGCCGCTTCTGACCAATTGGATCGCTGCCTCAACGCTGGTGAGGCAGCCCAGGGTGTGACCTCGGCAATGTCGGCCTGTTTCGTTGCTGATTGTAGACGCGCCGACGTTCGGCTGAACGAGACCTATCGATCGACGATGGAACGACTTTCTAGCGCGCGTCAGTCAGCTTTGCGCACTTCGCAGCGCGCATGGCTTGCTCAGCGTGACCGTGCTTGCCCGCTCGACAACAGCGAGGGCGCAGGGACGATTGAGATGTTGAACCACCCGGCGTGCCTTGCCAAGCAGACGAAGCAGCGGATCACATGGCTCTCCCGCTTTCGCTGATCACGCCACCTTGATCGGCAGCGATCGCGGACCGCGTAGGCCTGCGCGCTGCACAGATAGCCAGCCGCAGCAAACCTTCAGCAACGACCCAATTGCGGTCATTCACCGGCATCTTTCCCTTTCCCGGAAGCGGACGCTTGTTCATCTTGGCAGGGACGAACCGGGTGCAGATGATGGGTCTGCACCGGATGGCCGGTCATTCCCATTGCAAACGATCTGACGCAGACTTTTGACATTCCGAAGTCCGCGGAAAACGGCGGTTTGCGCGTTGGCGTCACAAACCGGACGGTTGTGACACCAATAAGCACCTATCCTTACAGTTCGGACGGTCTTACATGACGCGAGACGGCTGCATCTCGCCAGCGGACGTGACATCCATAAACCGTGGGGCGCGGGCGAAGTCTGCGGTGCCGAACGGTCGATCGCGGAAGAGATAGCTGTAGTAGAAGGTACGCAGACGGCCATGAAACTCACGGATACGGTCTTGGTAAGCCAGCTGCGCATCCAGGTCCGTGCGCGCAAGGCGGGTCAGCAGCGCCTGCACCCCGACTGACGGAAGCACCCACCCGAACGTGCGTCCTGCCGCGTCGCGCGCCTCCAGGCCGGCTCGGTACGCGCGCACGCGTCCGGCCACGCTTTCATCGCCGTTCTGGTGGAAAGCGAGGTACCATTTGTAGTGGAACTCGGGTCCGAGCGGAGGTGAATCCGCCCATTCGGGATGATGCGCGTAAAAGCGGCGCATGGTGTCGTCACGCGGGATATCCCAAGCCCGGTTGACCGCCTCGCGTTGCGCCAGCGCGATCTCGGCACCTTGGTTAACCGGTAGAGCTTGGTTGATCGCGACATTGGCAAGGGTCGGAACCACCAACACCAGCACCAGCCACGACGCTGCGAGCGTCGCGGCGTTTGCGACCGAACTCCAGCGCAGCCGCCCGGCCAGCGCGGCGAGGCCGATCCAGAACAACAGATAGGCAACGATTAGCAGCAACACGACCAGGATGGTGGCGAAAGCAACGCTCTCGATAGCAGCTGCCACCACGAACGGCACCGCGAGCACGGCCCAAAGCACCATGAGACGTAGCCACGTACGCCTACGCCACAACGCTCGCCCGCCGTTTGGCAGCGCCTCGAGCATCCGCGCGCGGCCTGCCTCGCGCTCGGCGGAGACCAGGTCATGGAAGAGCGCGATCACGAACAGGGGCGCAAGGAACACCAGCACGAACGCGAAGTCGAACCGGCCGGGCAGCGCGAGTTCAGGATTGAAGGTATCGCCATCGTAAACCTGCGCCTCCAGCCCCAGAGCACGCACCCGCAGGATGTATGGAGACACATCACGCATGCCCAGCGCAGCGAAGGCCAGCGGGGAAGGGGCGTCCCAGGTCGGATGGAAGCTGTAGTAGGCAGCCGAGCCGGCGTCTTTCTCCTTATCCACCCAGGCGGCGATCGGGCCGATGTCCTGAGCCTGTGCGGCGGGAATCGCGGCGATCGCGGCTCGCTGACGCGCCACCTCCGCCATTCCCGCGACAAGCGCGGCGACGGTCAGTGCTGCGAGCAGCACGAGAGCGATGACGGTCAGCCGTTGCCGGAGGAGCAGACGGAGTTCATGGCCGAACAGGCTCATCGACGTGCTCCCAGCTGGCGGGTAGCGAGCATGAGCAACGCCGCGGCGACTGCCAGCCAACCTAGCACGATTACGAGCCCCGGCACCGCGCCCCTCGCGAGCGTGGCGCCGTCAGGTGCCGCAAAGGCGAATGCGGGCATGGCCTGCCAGTTGCCCGCGTCGATCCGCTTGCGGCGGTCGGCACCGGCGTCCTTTGCAGTGTCGTCGGCATAGCTGACTGCGTCTGCCTGAAGTCGGTTCAGTCGCTGGACGAGCGCATAGCGATACGCCTCCGCCTGTTCGAGAAAGCGACGGTGGCCGGCGAAATCGGTGCCGGCAGCCGCCATCGAGAGCGAGCGGATCGCGATGGCAGGGCTGAGCATCCCGGCGACCTCCACCAGAGCGTTCTGGCTGTCTTGCGCGGCGTAGCTTTGCCCGGCGTAACGTTCGAACAGCTCAGAACTCAGCCGCTCGCCTTCCAAGCCCAGCAATCCCTTGTAGTTCACCGGCAGGTCCTCGACCCGGCTTACGCCATAGCGCGCGAGCACTTGCGCCTTGAAAGCGGCGAAATGCGGGTCGTCAGGGTTATGGCTGTCACCCATTGCTCGCAGGTCCCGCGCAATTGCAACGTCGGTCTGGAGACGATTCTGGAGCGGCACGATCGCGCTCGCGACGTCAGGGGCAACACGCGGCAGCAGCACCACAGTGACTGCCCACAGCGCCACCAGCGCAAGCAACGCATCGCGGCTGCGCCGGACCACTGCGGAGACGAGCAGGATCGCGACGACCCATAGCGTGAGCCATCCAAGATAGCCGAGCGCAATGACCAGCATCGGCATGGCCAGCGCACCCGGCTGTCCCGCGATCAAAACGAAACCGATCATCGCCGGCAAGCCGGCCAGCAAGGCCACCGTGCCGAGTGCGAGCAGCTTGCCACGCACGACCTGCCCACGTGAGACGCCTTGCAACATCAGCAGACGGAGCGTGCCGCGCTCCGTTTCCCGTGCAAGCCCGCCATAGCCGAGAAAGATCAGGAGCAGTGGCGCGACCACTTGAAGCACGAAGGCGGGGGTGAATTGGCCGAAACGCACCAGAAGCGAGCTTTGCCGCACGTCGCCGAAGTTGGCGGTATTCTGACGATGCCCCTCCAAGAACATGCTGTTGCCCGTGAAGGCGTCAACACCGGGATCAAAGGCGGCGAGGGCACCCAGCGGACGGAAGATAAAATGGCCGTAGTGCACCATGCGGTGCGGATGGCGGTCAGGCTGGGCGTCGAACGCCTGCTTTGCAACTGCAGCATGACGGGCGCGAAGCTCGGCAATGCCGTGCTGGTGCGACCAACTGCTCAGCGCCGCGATCAGGGTCAGCAACACCAGCAGTACAATGGCGATGACCGCAACCCGGTTGCGCGCCATCAGGCGCAGCTCGTCACGGGCAATCAGACGGGCGGCGCTCATGCCGCAATCGCCGCGGTACCGGTCTGGAAGCGCGCGTGAAGCGCACGCACGTCGAAGCGCTCCGGGCCGCTTGCCTTAATGTCGTCCACCACCCGACCGCCCTCAAGGAAGGCGATCCGGTCCGCGACATCAGCCGCGGACAGCAGGTCGTGAGTTACCATCAGCACTGTCGTGCCACGATCACGAACCGCCGCGACCAGCGCGTTGAAGTCGGCGGTGGCGCGAGGGTCGAGGCCGGAAGTCGGCTCGTCGAGCAGTAGAACCGGCACCTGTCGAAGGAGTGCGACCGCGATCGCCACCTTCTGCCGCATACCCTTGGAGAAGCCGCCTAGCCGCTGGTCCCAGGCGCGCTCCTGGAGGCCAGCTGCGGAAAGGGCGTCGGTGATAGCGGCGCGTGCCTGCCGCTCGCCCGAAAGGGCTAGCAGATAGTCCGCGTTTTCAACCGCACTCAGATGCTCGTAAAGCGCTACATTCTCCGGGAGATAGGCGATCTGCCGGCGCACACCGTCCGGGTCCGCAGCGGGATCGATCCCGCACACCGACACCTCGCCGCCTCCTGTCCTTGCGAAACCGAGCAGCACGGAAAGGGTCGTGGACTTGCCTGCACCGTTCCCTCCGAGCAGCGCAGTGACGCTGCCGCTTCTGACGGAGAGTGACAGACAATCAAGGACGCGGTGATCGCCGTAGGACAGCGTCACGTCGTGGAGGCGGATGGGTTCGGCTCGATCAGTCATCCCCTTCACTTGCCAACCTTAATGATACAGTGCAACATATCATGAATGGGAACCGCCGGTTGCAGACATGCAACCGTTGGGTTCGGAAGGGGAAAACAAGTGACACGCACCGTTCCGCGGCTCGCCGCGACCGCGATGATCGCGGCGCTTACGGCCACACCGGCGATGGCGCAGAGGATGCCGGCGGAGACAGCCGATACCGAGCCGACCGAGCCAACCGAGCCAACCGATACAACGCAGGACGAGATAATCGTGACCGGCAGCCGCTTCGGCGGGCGCACCGCAACCGGTTCGGCAACACCGGTGGACGCAATCAGCCGTGAGCAGCTCCAGCAGAGCGGGCGCGCCGATCTGATCCAGCAGCTCAAGGTCGAGGTGCCGAGCTTTAACACACCGCGTCCGCTCGGGTCAGGAGTCGGCGATTATCTGCAACCACCATCATTGCGCGGCCTGGGTCCGGGTGAAGTGCTCGTGCTGGTGAACGGGAAGCGACGGCACACCTCTTCCGATCTGAACGCCTCGAACGGGGTCGGTCGCGGCGACGTGTCGGTCGATTTCAATGCGATCCCCTCCTTTGCGCTCAACCGCGCGGAGGTGCTTCGCGACGGTGCGTCGGCGCAATACGGCTCCGATGCGATCTCGGGCGTTATCAATCTCATCCTCGACCGGTCGGTCGGCACGCGCGCGCAGGTCACTGGCGGCATCACCACGGCAGGCGACGGCGCCTATGGTGAGGCGAGCGTTTCATCGGGTATTCGCGTCGGAGACGGCGGTGCCTTTCGGCTGACCGCGTCGATCCAGAAGGCCGAGGGCACAAACCGCTCCCGCCCCGACACCCGCCAGCAGTATTTCGGTACCAATGCGGCCGGTCGGCCGGTTGCGATCTCCGGCAACTACGGCTCCGGCACCGGGCTGACGCCTTCCAACGGCACGCTGGACCCGCGAGAGGCGACGATCGACCGCGACGTGTTCCGGTTCGGTGACCAGCCGAGCACCAACAAGCAGGTGTTCGCCAACTTCGTCGCGCCGGCCGCGCCGAACGTCGAAGTGTATAGCTTCGGCGGCTACAGTCGGCTCGACGGCGACATCGAGTATTTCTTTCGCCGGGCCGGACAGAACGAGACGCTGCGCGCTTTTTATCCCAATGGATACCGGCCGGTTCTCGACTCACAGATCGAATATTTCTCGGTCGCGGCGGGCATTCGCGGCACCGAGCTTGCTGGGTTCGGCTGGGACCTGTCGAGCAACTACGGTGTCAGCACGCAGGATCTTTTCTACGACAACAGCGTCAACGTGACGCTGGGCACCGCCTCGCCGCGACGATTTTACCGGCTCGGTTCAGATTTCTATCAGTGGACCAGTAACCTGGATCTGACCCGCGCCATTCCGCTGGGGGACGACGCTCCGCTCAACGTCGCGGTGGGAGCGGAGTATCGCGAGGAGACCTATCGCCTCTTCTCGGGCGACATCGACGGTTTCCGAGACGGCGGGGTGCGCATCATCGACGGGCCTGGAGCAGGCACGGTTGGACCGATCGGCGCGCAGCCCGGACCAAGTGCCGGCCCTGACGATCGCGCCAGTATCGGGCGGCGGAGCTGGGCAGTCTATGGCGAGCTGGAGAAGACCTTCTTTGACCGGCTGCTCCTTCAGGGCGCAGTTCGGCATGAGAATTATTCGGATTTCGGCGACACCACCAACTACAAGGTCGCTGGCCGGCTGGAGCTGTTCGGCGGCCTTGCGGTGCGCGGCTCCTATAATACGGCGTTCCGCGCACCCGCGCTGGCGCAGCAAGGCTATAATGCCTCAAACACGCTGATCCTGAACGGTGCCCAGGCGATCGTGCGGGTCGCGTCCGTGAACAGCCCCGCGGCTCGTCTGGTCGGTGCGACCGATCTCCGCCCCGAGCGCTCGGACAACCTGTCAGCAGGGCTGGCGTTCGAGGGCGGCAGCATAACGGCGACACTCGACGCCTATCAAATCAAGCTCCGCGATCGCATCGCCATTTCTTCAACCTTCCAGGACGCGCGCCTGACCAGCTTCCTTGTCAATCGCGGCGCGGGCAACTTCAGCGCGATCTCGTACATTACCAACGCGGTCGACACCGACACCAAAGGCGTTGATCTTGTCGTCAACGCGCGTCACCGCTTCGGTGACGGCAGCCTATTCACCGGCACGTTGGCGGGAAACTACACAAAGACCGAATTCGACCGGGTCGCCGGTACGCCTGCACCGCTCGCCGCGCTCGGGATCACGACGCCGTTGTTCGACCTGACGCAGCAGCTGCGGTTTTCTGACAGCCTGCCGCGCACCAAGGTGACGCTGGACCTCAACTACACGCGGGGGCCGGTGACGCTGTCGCTCACAAACACCCGCTACGGCGAAGTAGCGACGGTCGCGCTGACGAACGTGATGATCGCACGTGCCGATATTCTGACGCCGGGCTATCAGACGAGGCAAGTCGCGGCAGCAGCCAATCCGGCCAACGTCGACATCATCCAGGAATTCGGGGCCAAGGTGCTGACCGATGTCGAACTGTCGTGGCAGGTGACGCGTGAGCTGCGCCTGAGCACCGGCGCTCAGAACCTGTTTGACGTCTACCCGGACGAAAACATTGCCTCGACGGTCGCGAGCGTCACCGCCGGCACGAACGGCGCCGACAATGCGGGTACACAGCCATACAACGCGATCTCACCGTTCGGCTTCAATGGCCGGACCGTCTTCGTTCGAGCAGGCCTAAGCTTCTAGGAATCAGCGGATTGTACCGGTGACTGCCCTGCCAAGCGCCACAATCATTCGGTCGTGACGCTTAGCAGGGCTAAGGCAGAATGTCCAAGTGACACACCCTGCTGGCAAGGGTAGGTTGTCCTCCGTGCAGGCCGTCCGGCATCTTCTGGCGCAACGTCATCTCGCCGTGCTGATCTGCGCGGCGACGCTGCTGCTGAAGCTGCTCGTCCCCACCGGCTACATGATCAACAACGATCATGGGCGGATCACCATCACCATCTGCTCCGGCACCGCACCGCGTACGATGACGGTAGGAATGCCGGGCATGCACGGCGACATGCCCGACCACGGCAAGTCGAAGGATCATGGCAAGGCGGAGATGCCTTGCGCCTTTTCGGGCTTGTCGGCTGCGATGCTGGGCTCGATCGATCCCGTCCAGCTCGCCGCGCTCATCGTCTTCATCCTGGCCCTGGGCCTGATCGCCACCGTCCCGCCGGCACCCTCGAGTCCAGCCTATCTACGCCCCCCGCTGCGGGGACCACCGGCCTATCTCTGACCTGTCATCCCGCGCCGCTTCATCCGGCGTGACCATGGAATTGCGGCCCGCGCTCTTAGGCATCGGGCCGGTCAGAGGTATCTCCGATGTCTCGAATACACCTCCTGTTGGGTGCCGCTGCGCCCTGCCTGCTTCTTGCGTTCCCGGTCGCGGCTCAGATGCGAGGCACCGACACTACGGATGACCGCACTGATGCGACGATCATCGTCACCGGCCAGCGTGACCCGCTGAAGCTGGACGATCAGGCGCAGGCGAGCAGCCGCCTCGGGCTATCGATCCGCGAGACGCCGGCGAGCGTCGAGGTACTGACGCAGGACGATCTCCAGGTTCGCGGTCTTCGTACCACACGCGAGACGTTCAACGATGTGGTGGGGGCGATCGCCGGCAACGTGCCGGGCAACCCTGCCGTCGTCAGCTTGCGCGGCTTTGCCGGCAACACCGTATCCATCCTTCAGGACGGCGTGCGGGTGTCTGCCTCGACCGTCGTCCAGCGTGACAGCAACAACTGGCACTATGACCGGGTCGAGGTGCTGAAAGGACCGGCCTCGGTTCTCTACGGCGAGGGCGCGCTTGCCGGCGTCATCAACAAGGTGACGCGCAAGCCAGTGGTGGGCGAACGTCACCTAGACACCCTGCTCTCGGTCGGGAGCTCCGGCACGGTGTTCGCAGCCGGCGGGGTCAACCTGCCGGTATCGTCCACGATCGCGGTGCGGGCGGACGCCAGTTACCAGCGGTCGGACAGCCTCTACGACGTCGAGAACAACGATACCTTCTCGACCGGACTGACCGCCAGCGCGCTATGGAAGCCGAGTGATCGCCTGTCGCTGCTCGTCGAGGTCGATCATTTCGAGGATCGCTACGACGCCACCTATCAGGGTCTGCCCCTGATCCCCGGTCAATATGCGCTGCGCCCGACCGACGCTGTGACGAGCGCGAACGGCCTGGTCGCCGATCGCGCGCTTCGCCGGCGCAACTACAATCCTCAAGGAGCCTATTCAGGTGCCGACGAGACGACGGTGCGCTCGCGGCTCGACTGGTCGATCGGCAGCGGATGGACCTTCGCGCTCGATCTGACCGGTTACACCGCCGATCGCGCATTCCTGCTGGCGGACAGCCAGACCTTCGTCGCGCCCACCGCGGCCTTCCCCAACGGCAGCTTCCGCCAGACCTATCAGGATTTCCGCCACGATCATCAGTTCTGGAATTCGCGGGGGGTGATCGGCAACGATCAATCGATCGCGGGCCTGCGCAACCGCTTCAGCCTTGGCGTCGAACACAACGACACCCATTTTGTCAGCCTGCGTCAGACTGCCCCCACCTCGGCCCTGCCGGCTGTGGACGTGCGCAACCCGGCCGTTGTGCCCCTGCCCGCTAGTACGGGGATCTTCACCGCCGGCAACGTCACTTTCGATTCCAAGCTGAAGCAGACCTCCGTGTTCGCGGAGGATGCGCTGAACCTGACGCCGAAGTGGCTGCTGGTCGGCGGGGTGCGTTGGGATCACATGGAGTTGGACCGGGCGACGATCCAGAATGTCACCGGCGCAGTCGATCGCAACAGTCCGACCTTCGATCCTGTCTCGTGGCGGGCGGGCACGACCTGGGACGTGGGCGGTGGCCTGACGCTTTACGCGCAATATACGACGGCGGTATCGCCGGTGTCCTCGATCCTGCTGGCCTCGATCGCCAATAGCCGCTTCCGGCTAACTAAGGGGCGTGCCTACGAAGCCGGCTTCAAGGCGAGCGGATGGGGCGGTAGGGCAAGCGTCACCGGCGCCGTCTATCGCATCGAGCAGAAAGACATCCTGACACGCGATCCGACCAACCCGGCGCTGGCCGTGCAGGGCGGGCGGCAATCCTCGCGAGGTGTCGAACTGTCCGGCGTCGTTACGCCCATCAAGGCGCTGCGCCTCTCAGGCGGTGTCTCTTACACCGCCGCGCAATATGACGAACTGTCCGAGCTGGTGAGCGGCGTCCGAATCGACCGGAGCGGCAACCGGCCGATCAACGTCCCCTCGACCACGGTCAACGCCTCCGCACTCTACACGATCGCTGACAAGGTGACGGTGGGCGGGTTCCTGCGACACGCCAGCGCCTTCTACACCGACACGGCCAACACGATCCGCGTCGCCGGGCATACCGTGCTCGATGCCAGCTTGTCGTTCCCGGTCGCGCCGCAAGCGACACTGACGCTGCGCGGCCGGAATCTGACGGACGCCTCCTATGGTGAATATTCCGGCTACCCGACCACCAACGTCTATATCGGCGCGCCACGATCGTTCGAGGTGGCGCTGGCGACCCGGTTCTGATGGCTGGGCACCGGCGATCGGCAGCATCATGCGCGCGCATTTTAGTGCGCCGCGTCCACCTGTGGTTGGGGCTAAGCCTCGGGCTGCTGTTTGCGGTGCTGGGCCTCACTGGGTCGGCGCTGGTGTTCTACACCGGCATCGACGCCGCGCTCCACCCTGCCGTCCGCGTCGGGCAAGCCAATCCTGCGCCGGAACTGGCGTCGCCGGTGTGGGACCGCGCGCTGGCGACCGGGCGTGCCCGTTGGCATGATCCGGCCGGCAAATGGACGATCGAAGTTACGGGCGAGGGTGGCACCATTCCAGCGCGCTTCTACCCGTCGTCGGGGCACGGCCACCACGCCGATCGGATGATGGTCTGGTTCTCGCCTGACGGCACCCGGATCGTCCGTGCCGATCCCTGGGGGAGCTATCTGATGAGCTGGCTCTACCAGCTCCACATGGCGCTGCTCGCTGGCGACCTCGGTGGTCAGGTGGTGGGATGGTCGGGCGTGGTGATGCTGGTGCTGCTGGTCAGCGGCATTGCGGCGTGGTGGCCGCGCGGAAGCTGGCGCAAGGCGGTTGCCTTCAAACGCGACGCCGTACCGATCCGCCGACTGCGCGACCTGCACAAGCTGTCTGGCTTGTGGAGCATGGCGCTGCTGTTCGTGCTGGTCGCTACCGGCGTACTGCTGGCGCTGCCACCCGTCACGCAGGCGCTCTTGCAGCCTGCGGCTATTCCGGCCCCGAAATCCTCTGACAGCGGGGGCGGTCGGGTCAGTATCGTTCAAGCGTTTGCAACCGCGCACCAAGCGTTACCGGAGGGTCGGGTTGTCTTCGTGGATATGCCGGGCGCCCATGATGCGCTGGTCCGCGTTCGGCTCCAGGTGCCCGGTGATCCCCATCGGCGCTTCCCGGGCAGCTACGTCTTCATCGACCAGTTCTCAGGCCGGGTGCTGGCGCTGCATGATGTTCGCCACGCCGGCACCGGAACGGCCGTGGCGAGCTGGGTTCGCACCCTGCACGACGGTACAGTCGGAGGCTTGGCGACGCGCATTCTGGCGGTGTTGCTGGGCTTAGTTCCGGCGCTGCTGTTCGCAACCGGCATCTTGCATTGGCTACGCCGTGCAAAGGCCTCTCGCTCTACCGGATCACTCTATTTGGGTGTCACAACCGAACGGTTGTGACACCTACTGATCAGCCAGTCGCTGCTGCACTGACCCAGTTGCGGACGTTCAGGCTGGCTCTGCCGCTTTCCGAAAACGGACGTTCGTTCAGGGAGATGCTAACGCCGGGACTTGGGCCGGTTGCAGCCTGACAGCTTCCGGGCGCCAGAACGCGCGAAGCGAAGTTGGATTGGCTCGCTGGTCGAGCCAGGAAGGCCCACAAGTTGCCTTCCGGGGCGGATAGCGACCGCTAAAACCGAACAATTAGTGAACGGATCGGGGGTCTACCCCCGATTAATAAGAGCTCCTTTCCGAAGTCGTGTGTGCCGATGCGCTACACGCAAAGCCAAATTCGTGAGCTGCTGTCCATTTCCGTGGATGCCCTGCGGACGTGGCGGGATGCCATCCCGACTTTGGCTACGCACAAGGGTCACGCTCCAAGCTTCACACCTGGGGACGTCGTCGCGATGGCCATCGTGGCCGAACTGGTCAGAGATTTCGGCATCCACGTTGGCACGATTGGCGACCGTTTTGATGAACTGTTCAGCGAGTGTCGCGGCAAATCTTGGCTCTCGTTGGAAATCTGCGTTGCCATAATCGAAGCGGATAAAATCCGTCTCGTTGACGCTCGCTCGTCGACGCGTCCTTCGCCCGACGCTTCCACCCTATGCGTTCCTTGTGGACCTATCGTGTCGCGCTTGCGGTCTGCGCTTACGGCTACGGAGGCGGATCTCGCTCAAGGCTATCTGCAGTTTCCCCCCACAGCGATTGGCCCGCAAACCGAGCGACGTGGAAGACGGGCATGACCACCCTCCTGGCATCGGCAATAGCGCCGGAGTGGAAAGACCGGCTGGGGCTCACACATCGGCGCTCGCCTGAACGCTACGAGTCAGCCGAGGCCGTCAGCGACGTGCCGCACGCGCCGGCTATGCTGCATCCGTCGGGGTTAACCCCGACGGATGCAAACCAGAAACTTGTGTCATGCCCGGATGAGAAACTGGGGGACCGTCATCGAGGTGCGCGATGCCCCACCCCTATGCCACGATCACCAATTAAACAGCAGGTGCATTTGGTTTGACGAAGCCAGTGGCGCCCTTGCCCACCGTCATCTGCCACAAATCAAATTTAATTAAACTGTTACTATCAGCGTCAACGCAGGACCGATTAGAGCAAATCGTTTTGCATTTGTAATTAGCCGTAGGGGTTTTCTAAACCCGACAGGATCATCTCTGCGTACGTTCGCCCAATCTCCTGCGCGCTCGCATCGCTTTCCCCGGGGCGGAACCAACGGTGTGTCCAACCGATGACGCCGAAGATACCGAAAGCCACGATCTGCGCCGGCCCGAGATTGCGCAGGCTACCGTCGGCATAGCCCTGCTCGATGATCGCGATCATGCTTTGCGTCGTCAGCCGGTTCACTTCGCGCATGTCCTGCGACCATTGCGATCGCGCATCGCTGACGTGGCTCAGGTTTTCGCGGATATAAATGTAGAACAGCGGATAATGATCGCCGTAGGACGTCATCAACATGACGATCAGGTCCCGCAACTTGCGGCGCGGCGCCAGGTCGCTGGTTTCGATCTGCTTGGCCATCGCGCAATTGCGCTCGACCACGGTGCGGACGACCTCGTCGAACAACTCCTCCTTCGAAGAGATGTAATAATATAGCGAGGCGCGGTCGACGCCCATTTCCTCCGCCACCGCAGCGATGCTGGCCTGCTTGAAACCCAATCGATTGAAGACACGCACCGCGGCCTCGGCGATCTCCTTGCGCTTGGCCTGATAGGTCGCGCTGGAATCGGTACGCGCGGCCCAGCGGCGGCGGCCGATGCCGCTTTGCTTTACCGGCTTGTCCTGATGTTCGTCGTCCATAGCGCCTCTTGCACCAGCCCGCTGGGCAGATCAAACGATCCCCCGCCAGCCTGTCAACATTGACGTTGACGTTTGCAGGCATGGCGGTGCAAGCTGCCGCCGATGACCGATCCTGCATCGCTCGCGCCCGCCTTCGCCGCACTGCTCGCCGATCCGCGTGCCACGCTCCGTCCGCCACGCGCCGACATGCCGATGCCGGCTTATCGCGCGCGCCTGGATAGTCCGATGATCGCCGCGACTGGCCCGGCCCTGCCCGAAGTCACATCCGCATGGACGCCATGCGGTGTACCGATGCGGCTCTATCAGCCCACGCCGCCCCCTGCCGCCACGATCCTTTTCATGCACGGCGGCGGGTTCGTCGCCGGCTCGCTGGAGACGCACGATGCGCTGTGCCGGATGCTCGCGCTCGCTAGCGGCGCGCGGGTGGTGTCGGTCGGCTACCGTCTCGCTCCGGAGGCTACGCAGCCCGCCGCGCAGGAGGATTGCGCGGCGGCGCTCCGCTGGGTTGCGACAACACAAAGTTCGGCGCGCCTCCTTCTCTGCGGCGACAGCGCCGGCGGCTATCTGGCGGCCATGACGGCGCTGCACGCCCCCCGCGACGGCATCGCCGTGGCGGGGCTGGGCCTGTTCTACCCCGCAATCTCTCCCGCCTGCGCAACGCCATCATGGCAGCGACTGGGCGAGGGCCACATGCTGACGCGCGACTGGATGCGATGGGCGTGGAGCACCTACCTGTGCGCTGCCCCCAACAAGGCAGGTGACGGTCTGCTCGCCGCCGACCTCGGCCACCTGCCACCGACGCATGTCATCACCGCCGCCTTTGACCCGTTGCGCGACGAAGGCGAAGCGTTCGTCGCGGCGATCGCGGCGCAGGGCGGCACGGCGACGCTCACCTGTTATCCGGGCATGATCCACGGCTTCGTCAGCCTGCCGATACTCACCTCGCTGGCCGACCGCGCCATCACAGAAATGGCCACGACGCTTCTTAGTCAACAACAGTGTTGACTAAATTCGACGACCCGGCCATATCTCGTTCCAGGAGAGCAGCCGGACGCCCCGTCGTCCGGCGCGCGAGGAAAGAAGAACTCGATGACCGAGTCGATACGAGAGGATGCCGCGGCCGGCGGCGCGCCAACCTGGCTCGCAGAGGCAATCGCGCAGGCGAACATCCCGACGCTCGCCTGCGTGCTGGTGCAGCTGACCGGCGATACCGGCTGCATTGAGGGGCGCTTCATCCCCGCACGCACCCGTGGGCTCGACGACAATGACGACGGCGGTTTGCCGACCGCAGTGCAGGATGAGATCCGCGCCGCGGCGCGTGACGCCTTCACCGACTGGTTCGCCGGCCGCGCGCCCGCGCTACCCGTTCCCGACGATGCGCTGCTAGTCCGGATGATGAGTGTGTCGCTCGGCGAGGCGATTCCCGCCGGCTATGCGGCGATGATCCGGCACGAGCTGCAACTGCCCGGCGAAGAGCTGGCGATTGAGGCCGCGAACGGCATCGCACCACCACCCGGCTTTCGCGCGCTCATCATCGGCGCGGGGATCTCGGGCCTGTCGGCGGCGATCCAGTTCGCCGCGGCGGGCATCCCATTCACCATCGTCGAGCGGCGCGGCGATCTGGGCGGGGTATGGTTCGAAAACCGCTATCCCGGCGCCGCCTGCGACGTGCCGAGCCACCTCTATTCTTTTTCCTACGCCCCCTTCGCCTGGTCTCGCTATTTCGCGGGCAGCCGTGAAATTCATGCCTATCTGCACGACGTCGCCGACCGGTTCGACATCCGTCGCCACATCCGCTTCGGGCTGGAGGTAAGCGAGGCGCGCTGGGATGCCGATGTCGCCGCATGGCACGTCGATGTCGTCGATGCCGACGGCCGGGGGGAGACGCTGACCGCGAGCATGATACTGAGCGGCGTCGGCGCCTTCAATAAGCCCCGCCTGCCCGACGTCCCTGGCATCGACGATTTCGAGGGCCCCAGCGTCCACACCGCGCGCTATCCCGACGTTGGACTGGATCTAGCGGGCAAGCATGTCGTACTGGTTGGCAACGGCGCCAGCGCGATGCAGGTCGGTCCCGCGATCGTCGACACGGTTGCGTCGCTGACCGTCGTCAACCGCACCCCGCAATGGGTCGCCCCCTTCCCCAAGTTCGGCCAGTCGATACCCGACGCGCTGCAACGGCTGATGCAGGCGATGCCGCTCTATCGCCTGTGGTATCGACTGCGGCTCAGCTGGGCGTTCAACGACAAGCAATATGAGGCGCTGCGCCAAGACCCCGACTGGGACAGCCAGGGCCGCTCGATTAACGCGATCAACGATTCGCACCGCCGCGGCCTTACCCGCTATATCGAGGCGGAGCTGCGCGAGCGGCCAGATCTGATCCCCGCGATGATCCCGTCCTATCCGCCGTTCGGCAAGCGGATGCTGCTCGACAACGGCTGGTATCGAATGCTGTCGCGCCCGCACGTCACCTATGTCAAGGGCGCCGTCGCCGCGGTCCGCCCGCACGGCGTCGTCACCAGCGACGGCGCCGAACATCCTGCCGATGCGATCATCTGGGCGACGGGGTTCGACGTCGTCAACCTGCTGGCGCCGATGCGCGTCGTCGGGGTCGGTGGGCGTACCATTCACGGGGACTGGGACGGCGATGACGCCCGCGCCTACCTCGGCACGGTTGTGCCGGGCTATCCCAACTTCTTCTGCCTCTACGGGCCGAATACGCAATACGGCCATGGCGGCAGCCTGATCTCGGTGCTCGAACGCCAGATGCACTATGTCATGTCGTTGCTGCGCCAGATGTTCGCAGGCGGCATCGCCACCGTCGATGTGCGACCGGAGGTGTACGAAGCCTATAACGCGCGCGTCGACGCGACGCATGCGGGACTGGTGTGGACCTATCCCGGTGTCGATGGCTACGTCCGCAATTCGAAGGGGCGGATCGTCGTCAACAATCCGTTCCGCATCCTCGACATGTGGCGGATGACACAGACGGCAGACCTCACGGATTATCGCCTGACCTATGCCCATGATCGGGTGCCGGCATGAGCCTGCGCGTCGACCGCCACGATGCGGTGCTGGTGATGACGATCGATCGCCCGGCGCAGCGGAACGCCGTCAACCGTGCGGTATCGCTCGCGCTTGCCGAGGCCCTCGATACGCTGGATCGCGACCCCGCGCTGCGCGCCGGTATCGTGACGGGCGCCGGCGGAAATTTCTGTTCGGGGATGGACCTGAAGGCGTTCGTCGCCGGCGAGCGCCCCGAGCTGGAGGGGCGTGGTTTCGCCGGTGTCACCGAAGCGCCCCCCGCCAAGCCGCTGATCGCCGCGGTCGAGGGGTATGCGCTGGCCGGCGGATGCGAGCTGGCGCTGGCGTGCGACCTGATCGTCGCGGGCGAGGACGCGATGTTCGGCCTGCCCGAGGTCGCTCGCGGCCTCGTCGCCGGATCGGGCGGGCTGGTGCGACTGCGCGAGCGCATCCCGCCAGCGATCGCGCTGGAATATGCGCTGACGGCAAGGCGGATGGATGCCCCGACCGCGCATCGCTGGGGCTTGGTCAACCGGCTCGCGCCGACCGGAGGCGCGCTGGAGGCGGCGCTGGCGCTGGCGCAGGACATCGCCGCCAACGCCCCGCTGTCGGTGCTCGCGAGCAAGCGGATCATGGCAGAGTCGCCCGACTGGGCGCTCGACGAGCGGTGGCAGCGCCAGCGCGGGCTGGTCGAGGCGGTGCTCGCCTCCGCCGATGCGCAGGAAGGCGCGCATGCCTTCGCCGAGAAACGTCCGCCGGTATGGCGCGGTGCATAGCAGGGAGTTGGCCGTGATGCAGGATATGGCCGTGATCGGCGGTGGCACGATGGGCGTCGGCATCGCCTATGTCGCGGCGCTGGCCGGCGGCACCGTCCAGGTCGTCGAACCCGATGCCGCGCGCGCCGAGACGATGACGCGGACGATCGCCACAACGCTGGACGGCGCGGTGACGCGCGGCAAGCTCGACGCCGATGCCGCGCAAGCGGTCGCAAGGCGCGTCATCCGCGTCGCGACGGTCGAGGCGCTGGACGCCGGCCTGCCGTTGGTCGTCGAATCCGTCCCCGAACGCCTCGACCTCAAGCGCGACGTGCTCGCGCGCGCCGCCGCCCGCACGCCACACCTGCTCGCGACTAACACCAGCGCGATGTCGATCGATACGCTGGTCCAGAGCGTGCGCGATCCCGCGACGTTCCTCGGCCTCCATTTCTTCAACCCCGTCTGGTCGATCAAGCTGCTCGAGATCGTCCGCGGCACCGCCACCAGCGACGCCGCGCTGGCGCAGGCGCGGGCGTTCGGCACTGCGATCGGCAAGGAGACGATCACCGTCCGCGACGTGCCCGGCTTCGCGACCAGCCGCCTCGATTTCGCCGCCGCGCTCGAGGCGATGCGGATGCTGGAGGATGGCGTCGCCAGCGCCGAGGATATCGATCGCGCCGCCGTGTTGGCGTACCGCCACCCGGTCGGGCCGCTGCGGCTCAGCGACATCGTCGGCCTCGACGTCCGGCTTGAGGTCGCGCGCACGTTGGCGGCCGCGCATGGCCCCCGCTTCGCCCCCCCTCCCCTGCTCGCGGCGATGGTCGCCGAGGGTCGCCTCGGCGCCAAGACTGGCCGCGGTTTCTTCGACTGGCCCGCCTGACCACCCTTTTAACGAAAGCGCCCGCATGTCTGCACAGCCCATGTTCTTCTCGCCTCTGGTCGATACCGCCGATCACCATCGCGAATTGCGCGAGAGCGTCGGCCGCTTGGTCAGCAAATTCGGGCGCAAATATTACCAGGACTGCGTGAAGCGCGGCGAGGAGCCCGAGGCTCTATGGGCCGAACTCGGCGCGGCGGGGTTTTTGGGCGTCCACATCCCCGAGGAATTCGGCGGCAGCGGCGGCGGGGTCGCCGACTATAATGTCGTAGTCGAGGAGTGCGCAGCCCAGGGCTGCCCGATGCTGCAACTGGTCATCAACTCGATCACCGCGCCGATCATCGCCACCCATGGCACGCCCGAAATGAAGGCCGAATGGCTGCCCGGCATCGCGGCGGGCACCAGGAAAATCTGCTTTGCGATCACCGAGCCCGACGCGGGATCGAACACCCACAAGGTCAAGACCCAGGTCGTGTCGGACGGCGACAGCTTCCTGCTCAACGGTGCCAAATACTGGACGTCGGGAATCGACGTGTCGGACGCGGTGATGGTCGTCGCGCGCGATCCCGAGATGGAAACGGGCGACGGCCGCTCCGCCTTGTCGCTGTTCCTGCTGCCGACCGACATCGCAGGGCTGAGCTACCAGCCGATCGACGCCGCGGTGATGACGCCGGAGAAGCAGTTCACGACCTTCTACGACAATATCGCGCTCGATGCCGGCGCATTGATCGGTCGGCGTGGGGCGGGCTTGAAGCAGGTGTTCGTCGGGCTGAACCCCGAACGCATATCGGCTGCGGCGATCAACAACGGCATATCGCGGTTCGCGCTCAACCAGGCGGCGCAATATGCCCGCGATCGATCGGTGTGGGGCGTGCCGATCGGGCAGCATCAGGGCGTCTCGCACCCGCTCGCCGAAGCCTATGTCCACGTCCAGGCCGCACGCCTGCTCAACGCCCGCGCCGCGCAGCTGTTCGACCTGCAGGAGGACGCGGCAGAGGCATCGAACATGGCTAAATTCGCCGCCGCCGACGCCTCGCTGAAGGCGCTGGACCAGGCGATCCAGGTGCATGGCGGAAACGGCCTCAGCTACGAATACGGCCTCGCCGACCTGTGGTTCATCGCCCGCCTGCACAAGACCGCGCCGGTCAGTCGCGAGATGATCCTGAACCATGTCGCCCAGCACGGCCTCGGGCTGCCCAAGAGCTATTGAGGGGCCGAGCGATGCAGCCGACCCTGCTCGCGCTGATGCGCCGGTTCGCCGCCGCGACGCCGGACGCGCCGTGCCTCGCCTGCGAGGATGAGCGGCTGACCTTCGCCGACCTCGACCGGCGTAGCACGCAACTGGCGAACGTGCTGCTCGCACACGGCGTCACGGAGGGGAATCGGGTCGCACTGCTGTCGCATACGGGCACCGTCTTCTACGAACTGGCCTATGCCTGCGCGAAGATCGGCGCGATCATGATGCCGCTCAACTGGCGGCTGGCGGCGGGCGAGATTGCCACGATCCTGGCCGATGGCGAACCGACGCTCTTGCTGGTGCAGGATAGGCTGGCCGACAAGGTCGCGGGCGGGATCGTCAACAAGATCGACCTCGTAACGCTCGCCACACTGCGCGACGCTGCGTCGCCCATGCTGCCCGACGTCGCCGTCGATTTACATGCGCCGACGCTGCTACTCTACACGTCGGGCACGACGGGCCTGCCCAAGGGCGTGCTCATCAGCCAGGCGAACCTGTCCTATGTCGCGCAGATGGCGCGCGAGGCGTGGGATTTCACGTCGGACAGCGTCAACCTCGTGGCGATGCCGCTCTTCCATATCGGCGGCATCGGCTATGGCATGATGGCGCTGAGCCAGGGCGGGCATACGGTGCTGCTCGACCGGCTCGATCCTGCGAGCATCGCCGCGACGATCGACCAGCATCACGTCACCCACGCCTTCTTCGTGCCGACGGTGGTGCAGCGGCTGGTCGATCATGTCGAGGCGGGCGGCGTGGCGCCCAAGGGGCTGCGGCGCATCCTCTACGGCGCCGCACCAATCGGCGAGCCGCTGCTGCGCCGTGCGCTGGCGCTGTTCGGCTGCGAGTTCAGCCATGCCTATGGCGCAACCGAGACCGCGGGCACCGTCATTACCTTGCCCCCCGCCGAGCACGATCCCGACGGCCCGACGCCAGACCGGCTGCGTTCGTGCGGCAAGCCCCTGCCCTGGGTCGAGCTTGCGCTGGTCGATCCCGCAACCGAACGCCCGGTCGGCGTCGGCGAGGTCGGCGAAATCCGCATCCGGTCGGGAATGGTCATGCTGGGCTATTGGCGCAAGCCCGACGACACCGCCGCGGCCGTCACGCCCGATGGCTGGCTCAGGACCGGTGACGCCGCCTATCGCGATCCAGACGGCTTCGTCTTCATCCACGATCGCTACAAGGACATGATCGTGTCGGGTGGCGAGAACGTCTATCCGACCGAGATCGAGAACGTGCTCGGCGCGCATCCCGATGTCGGCCAGGTCGCGGTGATCGGCGTGCCGCACCCCAAATGGGGCGAGACGCCGCGCGCCTATGTCGTGCCCCGCGTCGGTGCCGACCCGCAGGAAGCAGAGATGATCGCCTATACCCGCACGCGCCTCGCGCATTACAAATGCCCGACCTCGATCCGCTTCGTCGGCGCACTGCCGCAGACCGCCTCGGGCAAGATCCTGAAGAACGACCTGCGAGCGCTCGATAGTAACCGCGAGAGTGCGGCATGACGCCGTCGCCACAGGCGCGCGCGCTGCGCGGGTTCGCGATCGATTTCCTGACCGCGCACGATCCCTCCGCCGTCGCCTGGGTGATGGATCCCGCCTATCGCCTGTCGATCGGCGGCCATGTCTTCGACGGGCGCGACGACCGCTATCTGCCCGCGACCGTGGCGCAGCTCGACCAGTTCCCCGGCCTCACCGTCACCGTCCACGACACGATCCTTGGGACCGAGGGCGTGGCGATGCGCTTCACCGAACACGGCGCCTCCCTGCGCGATGACGGCCGCATGGCGGCGTGGCGCGGGATCACGCTGTTCCGCCTGTCGGGCGATCGCCTGTCCCACGGTTGGGCGGAGGAGGATTATTTCGCGCGCAAACGCCAGTTGAAGAGCGGTATCGCCGATCCGGTTGAACCGCCCGCGCTCGCGCCCTGGGACCGCCCCGTCCTGCCGCCCGACACCGATACCGACGCAATCGTGCGCGACTGGCTGCCGCGATGGCATACCGATCCGGCGACCGAAGCGGTATTGGTCGACGGTCCTTCCTTTGACGATCTGGTCGCGGTCGAGACGGCGACGCTCTCGCACCTCTTCACCGCAGGGCCGCGCGCGGCATGCCACATCGTCTGCGACGGCCGCTACACCGGCGGCTTTACCGACATCGATGCAGCGCTGGTGGGCGAGCCCGTCGTCCTGCGGCTGGCAGCGATGATCGATACCGCCGACGGCTGGGTGACGCGGGCGCAGATATCGGGCGACCGGCTGGGTCTCCACCGCGACCTGCTCGACCGGCAACGCGAACGAAAGGGCTGACATGGCCAAGGTCATCATCACCTGCGCCGTCACCGGCGGCGCGCACACCCCCAGCATGTCGGACGCGCTGCCGGTAACGCCGGACGAGATCGCCACCCAGGCGATCGACGCGGCGGAGGCCGGCGCCGCGATCCTCCACCTCCACGCCCGCGTGCCCGAGACGGGGCAGCCGACCGGCGATCCCGACGTCTATGCGCGCTTCTTGCCGGTCATCCGCCAGCGCACCGACGCGGTCGTCAACCTAACGACCGGCGGCTCGGCGACGATGCCGCTCGCCGACCGGCTGGCCGCCGCGACCCGCTTCGCGCCCGAGATGTGCTCGCTCAACATGGGAAGCATCAACTTTGCCTTCCATGGCGCGGGCCGGCGGATCGCGACGTGGAAACATGCGTGGGAGAAGGACTATGTCCTCAATTCCGACGACTATATCTTCCGCAATACCTTCCGCGACATAGAAGGCATCATCACGACGATGCGCGAACGCGGTACGAAGTTCGAACATGAATGCTACGACGTTGGCCACCTCTACAACCTCGCGCATTTCGTCGATGCGGGGATCGTCAAACCGCCGTTCTTCATCCAGATGATCTTCGGCATCCTCGGCGGCATCGGTCCCGACCTCGAGAACCTGATGTTCATGAAGGTGACGGCCGATCGCCTGTTCGGCCGCGACGCCTATCAATGGTCGGTGCTGGCGGCGGGGCGGCACCAGATGCCGTTCCTGACGCAGGCGGCGCTGATGGGCGGCCACGTCCGCGTCGGGCTGGAGGACAGCCTTTTCATCGAACGCGGTGTCGCCGCCACGTCGAACGCGCAACAGGTCGCCAAGATCGTCCGCATCCTTGCCGAGATGGGACACGAACCCGCCACCCCGACCGAGGTGCGAGCGATGCTCGGCCTCAAGGGTGGCGACCGGGTGGAGTTCTGATATCATGCCCCGTACGATCCTCGACCTGTCGGTCTTTCTCGAAAACGACGTCCTGTCCGATCCCCCCGGCTACGGCCCGTCGATCGACTATATCGACCATGCCGCATCGGTGCCGGGCCTGCTCGGCTTCTTCCCCGGGCTGGCCGCCGCCGACCTGCCTGATGGCGAGGCGTGGGCGATCGAGCGGGTGAACCTGACCACGCACAATGGCACGCACCTCGACGCGCCATACCATTACGCCTCGACCATGGATGGCGGCCGCCGCGCGATCACCATCGACGAAGTGCCGCTCGACTGGTGCTTCCAGCCCGGCGTGAAGCTCGACTTCCGCCATTTTCCCGATGGTTATGTCGTCACCGCCGCCGATGTCGAGGCGGAACTCGCGCGGATTGACCATACGCTGTCCGCGCTCGAGATCGTCGTCGTCAACACGCGCGCCGGCGCACGGTTCGGGCACGACAATTATGTCGCCTCCGGCTGCGGCATGGGACGCGACGCCACCTTGTACCTGACCACGCGCGGGGTGCGTGTCACCGGCACTGACGGCTGGAGCTGGGACGCCCCCTTCGTCCACACCGCCGCCGCTTATGCCGCGAGCGGTGATGCCGCGCTGATCTGGGAAGGGCACAAGGCCGGTCGCACGATCGGCTATTGCCACATCGAGAAATTGCACAACCTCGAACGGCTGCCCGCGACCGGGTTCACGATCGCCTGCTTCCCCGTCAAGGTCCGCGCGGCCTCGGCCGGATGGACGCGGGCCGTCGCTATCCTCGACTAGCCGCCGGCATCGCAGGAACATTATCAACACTATCGTGGACAATCATACAACCCCCGCGTCGCACGATGGGGACGTTGCTTCGTATATTGTCACGATACCGGAGAATATCGCCATAGAATCAGTCAACAACAATGTTGACAATACATCGACCCCAAGCGTAGCTTTCCATCGTCGGAAATGGAGTCGATCGCTTCATTCCGGCCAGCGGTGCTGGCGGATCATCCAAAGCTGGAGATCGCGCCGGACAGACGCGCCGCGCTGGAGGAGGATGACATGAGGGTTCGTTCATATCGATCGGTCCGTTTCGCTGCGTTGGCAGCGGTAGCCATGCCGGCATTGATGGCAGGCACCGCAGCGGCGCAGACCAAGATGGCAGCCGCCGCAACACCCGTCCCTGCACCCGACGCGACTTCGGAGCCGGCCTTTCCAGACGCTGCCGCCCAGTCCGCCGCGCCCCGTCCGCTGGATCAGGCCACCACGCCGGCGCCGCTCGACGCCGGCGGCGACATCGTCGTCACCGCCCGCCTCCGCAAGGAAGGGCTGCTCGACGTGCCCGTCGCCGTCTCGGTGCTGTCCGCCGCCGACATCGGCAAATACAATGCGACCGACCTCACCAAGATCGGCGAACTGACGCCCACGGTGATCGTCAGCAACTATCGCACGATCGGCGGCGGTTCGATCGCGATCCGCGGCATCAGCTCGCCGCCGACGCAGGTCGGCTACGAACAACCCGTATCCGTGGCGATCGACGGTATCCAGTCGTCGTCAGGCCGCGTCGCGACATTGGGCTTTTTCGACATTCAGCAGGTCGAGGTGCTGAAAGGTCCGCAGGCGCTGTTCTTCGGCAAGAACAGCCCGGCCGGCGTGATCTCAATCACCACCGCCGGCCCCACCGACCGGTTCGAGGTCGGCGGCCGCGTCGGCTACGAATTCGTCGCGGACGAGGTGTCGGGCGAAGGCCATGTGTCCGGCCCGATCACCGACACGCTGGGTGGCCGCGTCGCGATCAAGTATCGCGATGCCAAGGGCTGGTTGTACAACAACGCGCAGGTCGCGCCGAACCCGTTCTTCCCCGCGGCGCTGCCCGCCTCGACCGGCACGCTGCCCGGCGCGCCCGACCGCCGTGTCGGCGATGACGAGACGATGGGCCGGGTGACGCTGGAATACAAACCGGTCAGCAATTTCTCGGCGACCGCCAAGCTGTTCGCGCTGCTCGCGCACGACCAGGGCGGCGGATCCTTCTCGCAGAATATCGGCCCGTGCAGCGACGGGCGGCCACGCTCGTTCGGGGTCGTCGATCCGTTCGGCGATTGCCGTGCCGACAACCAGACCAGCTTCAGCAACATCGTGCCCGCGATCGCTAACCGCATCCCGCAACTGCACGGCGACAACCGCTCGCGCGGCGTCAACGTCGCCTACACCGCGTCGCTGGTGATGAAATACGACTCCGACGCCTTCACGCTGTCGTCGCTGACCGGGCGCATCTTCAACCGCTATCGCAGCGTCTCAGGGTTGACCCACACCGTCGACAACGCGCTGACCACCTATGAAAATACAAGCTACGAGAGCTTCAGCCAGGAATTCCGCCTGCTGACCAAGCTCGACGGGCCGGTCAACTTCCTCTTCGGCGCCTTCTACGGCAGCACGCGCGACGCCTTGTTCAATAATACCAATTTCCGCGCTGACCTCAGCTACAATGCCGCAGCCGACCAGGTCACGACCTACATCAAGGACGCCTATCTCACCGGTAAGACCTATTCCGCCTTTGCGCAGGCAACCTGGCTGATCCTGCCGCGGCTCGAACTCGCCGCTGGCGCGCGCTACACGTCGGAAAAGAAGCTGACCCGCAACCAGAATCTCTATGGCGTCAACACCGCGCTCGGCCGGTTCAACACAGCGAATACCGTGTTCCCGGGGTCGACCGACCCCACTCCCGGCATCCTCGCAGGGCGGTTCAAGGACGACAATGTGTCGCCCGAGGCGACCTTGTCCTATCACCCCGTCGCCAATTCGACGCTCTACGTCGCGTACAAGACCGGGTTCAAATCGGGCGGGTTCGGTATCACCAGTCCGATCCAGACCAGCACGACGCTTGCCGATATCGACTTTGATTCCGAAACGGTGAAGGGGGTGGAGGCGGGCGCGAAAGGCGAGTTGTTCAATCGCCGGCTGCGGCTCACCGCCTCGGCGTTCGACTACAGCTTCCGCAACCTCCAGGTCACCCAATACGACGCCAGCACGATCCGCTTCCAGATCAGCAATGCCGGGCAGGTGCGCCAGCACGGCGCCGAACTGGAGGCGTCGTTCGACGCCACGCGCATGCTGCGGCTGCACGGCGCGATCGCCTATGTCCATAACCGGTTCCGCGACTATACCGGCCAGTGCTACGGCTACACGATTCCTGCTGCGGTTGCGCTGACCGCCGCCGCGCCGCCGGGATGCTCGTTCGTCACCAATGCCGCCGGCAATCGCCAGCTCACCGCTGCGGGCACGCCGGTCCTGCAACAGGTGCTCGACGGTCGCGCGCCGGCCCGCTCGCCCGACGTCACCGGCAACGCCGGCTTCGAGCTGACCGTGCCGACGGGCCGTGACCTAGAATTCGGCGTCACCGGCGATACCTTCTACACTTCGAGCTATTACGCCAGCGACGCCTTCGCGCCCGCGTCGCGCCAGGACGGGTTCTGGCGGTTCAACGCCAGCGCCCGCATCGGTGCCGACGACGGCCGGTGGCAACTGTCGCTGATCGGCCGCAACCTCACCAACAAATATTATCTGCTGTTCGCGGGCGATCGTACCGGCGGCACCAGCGTTCCGCTGACGCAGGGCGAACAGCGCGGCGTCGTGGCGCGTGGGCGCGAGGTATTGCTACAGGCCAGCTTCCGCTACTGATCGGGGCGGTAACGGGAGAAACGCTTTGGCACCCATCTACATCGTCGCCGGCGTGCGCACCGCGATCGGCACGTTCGGCGGCAGCCTCAAGGATCACGCGCCCGCCGATCTGGCCGCCGCGGTGATCGGCGAGGCGGTGCGGCGCGCGGGGATGACTCCCGACGATGTCGGCCATGTGGTGATGGGTCAGGTGATCCAGACGGTGCCTAAGGACGCCTATCTCGCCCGCGTCGCCGCGCTGAAGGCCGGCGTCCCGGTGCGGGTGCCCGCGCTGACGCTCAACCGCCTGTGCGGATCGGGGCTGGAGGCGATCGTCACGGCGGCCAAGATGATCGCACTCGACGAGGTCGACATCGCCGCCGCCGGTGGTGCCGAGGTAATGAGCCGCGCGCCCCATCACGTCGTGGCCGCACGCTTCGGGCAGAAGATGGGCCCCGTCGTGATGGCCGACGCGCTGATCGAGGTGCTGAGCGATCCGCTAGACGGCTATCACATGGGCATCACCGCAGAGAATGTCGCGCGCGACCATCATATCACCCGCGCCGATCAGGACGCCGCCGCAGTCGAGAGCCACCGCCGGGCTGCGCAGGCGCAGGCGCAGGGACGCTTTGATACGCAAATCTTGCCGATCGAGGTCAAACATGGTCGCGGCACCCGCGCCTTCGCGATCGACGAGCATGTCCGCCACGATGCGGACCTCTCCGCGATGGCTGCCCTGCGCCCCGCCTTCCAGAAGGAGGGCACCGTCACCGCCGGCAACGCATCGGGCATCAACGACGGCGCCGCCGCCGTGATCCTCGCTTCGGCCGCTGTGGTGGCGGCGCGTGGCCTTATACCGATGGCGCGCATCCTCGGCTGGGGCCATGCCGGCGTCGCGCCCAGCCACATGGGTCTGGGGCCGATAGACGCGGTGCCCATCGCCCTTGAGCGCGCTGGTCTCTCGCTCGATCAGATCGACGTCATCGAATCGAACGAAGCCTTTGCAGCACAGGCGTGCGCGGTCGCCCGGGCGCTCGGCTTCGACCCGGCAAAGGTCAATCCAAACGGATCGGGCATTTCTCTCGGCCATCCCGTCGGCGCGACCGGCGCAGTCTTGGCGGTCAAGGCGCTTTACGAACTTCAAAGGATGGACGGCCATTATGCCTTAATCACTATGTGTATCGGAGGAGGACAGGGCGTCGCAATGGTGATCGAACGTGAGGTCAACCAAAGCAAGTGACGCGGTGTTCCAGCCTTATGACATTGACCATTCATAACTCACGCGCACGATAGGGCTTTGCTACCGAGTAAAATTTTTAGGCTTAGGCCATCGCTTTCAAAAGGCACACCGTCCTTGCTGATTTGTTGGTGCCCGCATTCTGTTTTATCAACCAAGAGGCCGTCAGGCCATTGGGTAAGTCGCCGCGAAGCGAACAGGCGCCTTTTTATCTATTCTAGGCGTCAGCCACCTACCTGCCAGATCAACGAAATTCCGCTTTTTCAGGGCCGACGCCTGAAAGCAGCCATGCCACTTAATACCAACGGCCGGCGTCCAGGTGCCCCGCTCGACCGCATGACCGAACGGGCGTTTAGATCGGCCGAAATCCGAAAGCGGCCATTCCGGTTTCCACCAAGGGCAGCCGTTAAAGCCCCCTGCCCCGTCACCTGAACGAACGTCCGCTTTCCCGCTGCCGTCGCCTGAAAAGCGGACAGGCCGCTTCCCACCAAATGCAGACCTTCGGCTAGGGTCAGGACCCATTGATGTGAGCGTCGCGATCTGATTCAGGCTCCGCAAGGAGACTGGGATGAACGACCTGTTTTGGCTGACGGACGATCAGATGGAGCGGCTGCGACCGTTCTTCCCCAAGAGCCACGGCAAGCCTCGGGTGGATGACCAGTGGGTGCTGAGCGGCATCGTCTTCGTCAACCGCAATGGGCTGCGCTGGCGAGATGCACCCAGCGCCTACGGTCCTCACAAGACGCTGTACAACCGGTGGAAGCGTTGGGGCGAGTGTGGCGTGTTCACGCGCATGATGGAGGGGCTGGCTGCAGGCGATGCCGAACCAAAGACCGTCATGATCGACGCGACCTACCTGAAGGCGCACCGCACGGCATCGAGCCTGCGGGTTAAAAAGGGGATCTCGGCCGCCTGATCGGGCGCACCAAAGGCGGCATGAACACCAAGCTACACGGCGTCGCCGACGCGAACGGCCGCCCGTTGAGCTTCTTCATGACGGCCGGGCAAGTGACTACACCGGCGCGGCAGCGCTACTGGACGACCTGCCAAAAGCGCAGTGGCTGCTCGGCGATCGCGGCTACGACGCGGATTGGTTCAGGGACGCTCTCCAAGCAAAGGGCATTCAGCCCTGGATCCCGGGCCGGCGATCACGCAACGAGCCGGTCAAATACGACAAGCGCCGCTACCGGCGCCGCAGCCGCATCGAGATCATGTTCGGCCGCTTCAAAGACTGGCGACGCGTCGCCACCCGCTACGATCGCTGCCCCACTGCCTTTTTCGCCGCCATCGTCCTCGCCGCCACCGTCATCTTCTGGCTGTGATCAACGAGTCCTGACGCTAAGGGAATTCATCACGTCAGTTTTCGACAGATTTTTTGCCCCACGCGCGTGGGTTGCGCGATCCTTTTCCGCTCGACGACGAACTTGGAGCTACGAGACCCGGGCTCGACGCGATGAACGTGCGCCCGCCAAGGAGAAGACGGAGCATCAATTCATCAATCGTCAGCATGTGCCGGGTCAGGCTCCGTAGAAGAGCGGAGACGAATGATGGATACTTTCGAGAACAAGGCCGACCAGCCCGAGCCGACGACGTCGGCGAAGCTGATGAAGAAGGCGTCGGGCTTGGCCTTTGCCTATCTGTGCAACACCTTCGACGACGCGCTGTATGACGACTGCATCGATTATCGACTGCTGGGGCGCATTGCCAAGGATATCGCGTGCGAGATCGACAATGGCGTGGTGCACGCCGCTACCACACTGGATGGCGCACGCATGGTGCTGGCGGCGTGGTGCATGAGGGTTGAGGAGGAGCGCGACGACCCCGATTTTCCGGTCTCCGTCGAAAGCGCCGTCCTCGCGCACAGCATCGCCATCTCGCTTGGCGTGCCGCACCTGCTGCGCGGCACGACTAACAGCCCGAGAGGCAGCCAGACCCGCTTCAGTGTCGAGGCAGCAGTAATGCTGCGAGCGATGTTCGACGGGAACACGCAACTCGACCGCGACCTTGCCAAGCTGGAAGGCCTGCCGGAGAGCAGCTCCGCTGCTGGCCGCGCCCTCGCCGCGCGCGCCAAAGACGTGAAAGCCGGCTGCATCGTCGCTCCCTCGCCTTACTCGGATGGCGAATGGTGGCGCCGCGCCGAAGCGGCAGACCAGGAGGCGTTGGCGAGGGTCTTTCCGCAACGGAACTTCGAGCGCGTGCTCGAGCCGGGGACGTACGAATATCTGACCGCTGCCGGTGAGTCCATGCTGTGCCGGCTGGACAGGATGAAGACGTCACGGAGCCGCGCGAACAACTGGGAGGAGCAGACCGTCAACCTGACGAGCCGGTACATGTGTAAGGAGCTTAGAGACCGCGGTTGGCGCGAGGAACATGAAATCCTGGCGAGCGCTGCCGGTCGCCACTTCGATGCAATGGCAACCGGGGAGGAGTACGCCGCGACCATCGTCGACAGCGCCCGCATGATCCTTATCGACTGGGCGGTTACGAGCGATCGTCTTGCGGCGGCCGGCAGCGCCTCGGCCGGCAGCGTAGCCCGGCAACGCGCCATACGGGCGTTGGAAGACTGCGGCCTTTCACATCTGAGCGCTCGCGACGAGCCGCACCTGCGCCCACAGGCTCTGCACGAGCAGGTGCGCGACGCCGCGCGCCGGGCTGTGTCGCTGGATCGCGGCACGAAGCTCGATGCCGATCTGCACCGCTTCAACGACTCGCTAGTCGAGGGCAATGTCGCGGCCAGTGGTCGCATGGTCGAGCAGCGCGCGGCCGCCCGTGGCTTCGTCCACCCGCAAGGCGAGACGGCTGCGGGCGCGGCAAGCTGGGCGGAGCGGCAGGCGCGTGAGGCTTCCAGTCGCGTCGCGCTCGCCGAGGCAACGTCGGCACTGCAGGACTATCGCGCCCGCTACACGCAGCCGGCACCGCCGGTCATCTATTTCGGCAAACGCGGGCGTGCCGGCTTCGAGCCGGACGAACTCGCGGCCCCTGAGTCGCAGGTTGCGCATCCCGGCGAGCGTGTGCGGGTTAGCGCACCCGGATACGAAACCGCTGGCGCGATGACGATTGCCGAGACGCATGCGTTCCGCGGACCGGAGGGCCGTCTGATCGCCCGCTACCGGGTGGACGGCCACGATCGTGATTTTAGCGACGAGGATAAGGTCCGCCTGGGTCGCCGCCACACCGATGGCGGGCGAGTGCTGCTCGACCGCACGACGTGGAGCCCGCCGGTGAAAAAACTAAGTCTGGTGGCGAGCGGCGCGGTGAACGCCGGCATGGGTATCTGAAACCAAGCGACCGGCAGCCGGAAACGGCTACCGGTTGCACTCTTTTCGCCCCCACGCGCGTGGGTTGGGCGATGCTTTTGTCCTGTGGGCTGGTGGATGGAACACCATCCCCACCCCGCGCCACCGCCCCACACTCCCGAATCGGCACGCCACGCCGCAGCACTGGCGCTCGCCAGACTGCTTGCGCGCGATCTCGCGCGGACTCATCTTGGCGGCAACTCCCGCAGCGATGGAGAAGTGAAGTGACGAGGGTCGCGCTCTACGCCCGCTACTCGACCGATATGCAAAAGCCTGAGACCATCGCGGTCCAGAACGGCAATATGCGGGCGTATGTCGCGAAGGCAGGCTGGCAGGAGGTCGGCGCGTGGGCGGACGAGGCGATCTCTGGCGCGACGCTCAATCGTCCCGGGATCCAGGCACTGCTCGCCGCGTGCGAGCGCCGCGAGGTCGATGTCGTGCTGGCCGACGAACTCGACCGCGTGTCGCGCGGGCAATCGCATACCGCCAAGGTTTACGAGCGGCTGCAATTCCTCGGCATCCGGCTGGTGACTGTGGCCGAGGGCGAGATCACGCGGCTGCACGTCGGCATGAAGGGCACGATGAATGCCGAGCAGATCTCGGCGACGTCGCGCAAGACCCGCGATGCGCTCGCTGACCGTCACATGAAGGGCCTGAACGCCGGCGGGCGCGCCTACGGCTACGACCTCGACTTCCAGCTCGACGCGCGCGGCGACCGCATCCCCGGTCACTTGAAGGTGAACCCGATCGAGGCGGAAACCATCGTGTGGATCTGCGACCAATATGCCGCCGGACGCTCGGCCAAGGACATCGCCGCAGACCTTTACCGCCGCGGCGTGCAGGGTCCGCGCGGCGGGAAATGGTCGGCCTCGACCATCAACGGCAACAAGAAGCGGGGGACCGGCATCCTCAACAACCAGGCCTATGTCGGTCGACCCGAGCACCAACGGCAAACGTTCCGGAAGACCCGGAGACGGGCAAGCGCCACGCCTTCGCAACCTCTGAGGGGGGCAAGAAAACCGCTGAAGTACCGCACCTGCGCATCGTCAGCGACGAACTGTGGGCAAAGGTAAAGGTACGCCAGGAACAGACCGCCTGCCCGCACGGCCCCGAGGTGACGCCATTCTGGGCCAGGCAGCGCCCCAAATATCTGCTAACCGGCAAGGTCACCTGCGGGGTGTGTGGCTCGAACTATGGCAAGGTCGGCAAGCTGCGCTCTGGCTGCCATGCGCGCAGCAACTACGGCGAGGCTGGGTGCAGCAACAATCTCACCATTTGCATCGGCGGCCTCGAGGAGCAGGTGCTCGCGGTGCTGAAGGACGACATGCTCCGGCCCGACGTCATTGAGGCGTTCATCGCTGAGTATGTGGCTGAGAGTAACCGGCTGACCCGTGAGCGCGACCGTGATGGCGCGGCGCACCGCCAAGAACTCAAGGGCGTCGAGGCCGGGATCCATCGGCTGACCAACGCCATCCTGAACGGGGTGGACGCAACGCTGGTGCGCGACGAGCTCAACCGCCTCGGCCGCCGCAAGGCCACACTCGAGGACGTGCTCGCCGGAGCGACCGAACCGTCCGTCCCTGCCCTGTTCCATCCGAAGCTGGCGCAGGTGTACCGCGAGAAAGTGGAGGACCTGCTCGCCGCCTACAATAGCGAGGCCAGCCGCACACAGGCGCAGGAGGTCATCCGCGGACTCATCGAGCGTGTCGTGCTGACGCCGGTGGACGGCGTGTTGCGCGTGGAGATGACCGGCGACCTGGCGGCGATGCTGACGATCAGCCAGGAAGCCAGACGTAAAAACACCCCCGAGGCGAATGCTTCGGGGGTGCGACAAGTCAAGATGGTTGCGGGGACAGGATTTGAACCTGTGACCTTCAGGTTATGAGCCTGACGAGCTACCGGGCTGCTCCACCCCGCGCCAAATATCCATCGCAGTGGTACTTTGATGGAGTGTCCTGTTGG
>NZ_JBZFLF010000013.1:0-33872 GCF_058313455.1 Sphingomonas sp. SP5
TCAAAGACTGGCGCCGGGTTGCTACCCGCTACGATCGATGCCCGACCGCCTTCCTCTCCGCTATTGCCCTCGCTGCCACCGTCATCTTCTGGCTGTGATCAACGAGTCCTGACCCTAACCGGTATTCTGAAGGGGGTTGCACATGGCTGCTACCGACACATTCGACGCGATCGTCATCGGATCGGGCATCAGCGGCGGATTTGCCGCCAAGGAGCTTACGGAAAAGGGGCTGCGCGTCCTGATGCTCGACCGGGGCCGCATGATCGAGCATGGGGAGGATTATACCTATGACGGCAAGCCGGCCTTCGAACAACCGGCCCGCGGCATCATGCCGCAACAGCTGGTGGACGAGCATTATTTCATCAGCAAGTTCGGCTATCTCGCGCCGAGCAATCGGCAGTTCCAGAACGACGACAAGCTGAACCCTTATGCTTATGGCGAGGGCAGCAAATTTCACTGGGTCCGCCCCGGCGCGGTCGGTGGCAAGTCGCTGACCTGGGGGCGCTGGAGCTTCCGCTGGAGCGCGGACGACTTCGCCGCCAATGCGTGCGAAGGCGTCGATGGCGCCTGGCCGATCGGTTACGAGGACCTCGCACCCTGGTACAGCTACGTCGAGAAATATTTCGGCGTGTCGGGATCGCGGGAGAACCTGCCCCAACTTCCCGACAGCGAATTCATGCCGCCGATGCCGATGAACATCGCGGAAAAGTGGGTAAAAGGACGGCTGGAGACGCAGTTTCCCGGTCGGAAGCTCATCAATGCGCGACTGTCCAACATCACCGAGGACAAGCCCGAGCAGAACCGCACCAAGTGCCAGATCCGCAACCAGTGTAGCAACGGCTGCTCCTTCGGAGCGTATTTCTCGACCCAGGCGGTGACGTTGCCGGCGGCGCGCAAGACGGGGCGGCTGACGCTGCGCTCCGATGCGGTGGTCACCAACCTCGAATATGATCCCAAGGCCAAACGCGTCACCGGCGTGCGCGTTATCGATGCCAGGACCGGGCAGGCCGAGGTGGTGAAAGCCGGCCTCGTCTTCCTGTGCGCATCAACGATCGGCTCGGTGCAGATCCTGCTGAACTCACGCGCACCGGGCAGCGACCGCAGCTATTTCGACAGCAGCGGCACGCTCGGCCGGTATGTCATGGATCACATCTTCCACGTCGGTGCCGGCGGGGAGATCCCCGGCATGCAGGACTATATCGAATATGGCCGCCGCCCCGGGGGTATCTATGTTCCCCGTTTCCGCAATCTCGGCCGCGAGGACGGGATCGGGTTCAGGCGCGGCTATGGCTATCAGGGCAATGCCTATCGCGAGATCATGCCGCCGGTCGGCTTTGGCGCCGACATGAAGCACGGCATGCGGAAATACGGGCCCTGGCGCTTCTACCTGGCGGCGTTCGGCGAATGCCTGCCGTACAAGGACAACCGCGTCTCTTTGCACCCGAGCAAGGTCGACCGCTTTGGTGTGCCGCTGATGCGCTTCGACGTCACCTTTCGCGAGAACGAGCTGAAGATGATGGATGACGCGCAGACGCAGGGCGAGGAGATGCTGCGCAAGGCAGGGCTGGTCAACGTCACCAGTGATCGCGGCGAGCACGTGCCGGGCGATGCGATTCACGAAATGGGCGGCGCGCGCATGGGCGACGATCCGACCCGATCGGTGCTCAACAGGTGGAACCAGGCGCATGACGCGCCAAACCTCTACGTCACCGACGGTTCGCAAATGGCATCGTCCAGCTGCGTCAATCCTTCGCTCACCTTCATGGCGCTCACCGTCCGCGCGGTGGACCATGCGGTGAGGAATATGCGCCGGGCGTGACCGTCGGCGCCGGGGGTTGCGCCGGTGGTCGCACGATCATGCCTGCAGGCTTGGGAAACTGGTCGGGAGGGACCTGGATATGACGTTCATTGCAAGGACAATGGCCCTCGGGCTCGTGCTCGCCGCCGCAGGGCCGGTGACGGCGCAGGCGTTCGATACCGACTGGCGTTTTGCACGCATGCCGGATCGGTCGGCGCCCGATACGCCTCCCGTCGCGACGCAATGGGAACGGGTGACGCTGCCCCACACGACGCGGATCGAGCAGCGCGTGGTCAAGGACCAGTGGCAGGGCATCGCCTTCTACGAGAAGCGCTTCACGGCCGCGCCGGGGTGGAAGGGCAAGCGCGTGCTGCTGCGGGTCGAGGCGGCGATGAACAATGCCATCGTGTCGTTGAACGGGCGTCCGATCGGTTCGCACCGTGGCGGCTATCTGCCGTTCACGATCGATCTCACCGATCACCTGCGGGCGGGCGAGAACCGCCTGCTGCTTCGCCTCGACAATCGCGACGATCCGATCACCGGGCCCAAGCCGCTCAAGATCCTCGACTTCAACACCTATGGCGGGCTCTATCGCGGCGTCCGGCTGATCGTGAAGCCGCAGGTTCACCTGAGCGATGAGATGCTGGAGGACCGTGTCGGGGGCGGGGGGCTGTTCGTGACCTATCCGCAGGTTTCCGCGCAGAAGGCCACCGTCGCCATCGCAGCGGACATCCGCAATGCTGGGCGCGTCGCGGCGTCGGCACTGGTCCGCCATCGGCTGTACGCGGGCGACCGGCTGGTCGGCAGCAGCGAGGCGCGGCTTGCTATCCAGCCGGCAACGCTGGCGCGTTCCGACCAGCAGATCATGGTGACGAGGCCCGACCTGTGGTCGCCGCGCTCGCCATCGCTGTATCGGCTCGTCACCACGGTGACGGCGAATGGCGAAACGGAATCGCAGGACACGACGATCGGCATACGCACGCTGCGCATCACGCGCGACGGCTTCTGGATCAACGGCGAACGCATGCAGCTGCGCGGCGTCAATCGGCACCAGGAATATCCTTATGTCGGCTATGCCTTGTCGCCGCAGGCCGAATATCGCGATGCCAAGCTCATCAAGGAAGGCGGTTTCGATTTCATCCGCCTGTCCCACTACCCCCAATCCCCGGCGTTCATGGCGGCAGCCGACAAGCTGGGGCTGGTCGTGCTCGATTCGATCCTCGGCTGGCAGTTTTACAATCCCGATCCGGCGTTTCGTGCGCAGGTCGTCAGAACGTGCCGCGATCTGATCCGCCGGGACCGCAACCATCCGAGCGTCATCGGCTGGGAATGCTCGCTCAACGAGACCGCGATGCCAACGGATCTCGTCCAGGAATTTAATCGCGTCGTGCACCAGGAATATCCTGGAAATCAAGCCTGGTCTGCAGGCTGGCAAGACAACGGTTACGATATCCATCTGCAAGCCCGCCAACATCGCCTAAAACATTATGAGAATACTCAAAGACCCTATCTTGTTTCTGAATATGGCGACTGGGAATATTATGCAGAAAATGCCGGTTTCAATCAGTCCAACTGGGCTAATCTCAAGGCAGCCGAGCGTACCTCCCGTCAGGCGCTGAGCACCGGCGAGACACGCTTGCTCCAGCAGGCGACCAACGTGCAGGAAGCGATGAACGACAATCTCGCTACACCCGCATTCGCCGACGGCTATTGGGCGATGTTCGATTACAACCGCGGCTATTCGCCTGAGCTGGAACATTCGGGCGCGATGTCGATCGACCGCCTCCCCAAGTTCGCATGGTGGTTCTTCCGCAGTCAACGCAGCCCGGACGAACGCTCGTCGTTGTATTCGGCCGGACCGATGGTGAAGATCGCGAGCTTCTGGCAACCGGACTCCGCACGCGAAGTGCGGGTGTATTCGAATGCTGAAGAGGTTGAACTGCTACGGGATGGTACGTCGCTTGGCCGTCGCAAGCCGACCAGGGACACGATTTCGTCGCGGTTGCCCCATCCACCGTTCCGGTTCGATGTCGGGCCGTTCAAACCCGGCACGCTGACGGCGCGCGCCTTCATCGCCGGCAAGCTGGTGGCGGAAGACGTCGTGGCGACGCCGGGCGTGCCAGTCGGACTGCAGGTCCAACTGGCCAATCAAGGGGTTCCGGTCGCCAAAGGGGATCTGGTGTTTGCGCGTGCCACGCTGGTCGATGCAAATGGGCGAACGGTGCCGCAAAACGGTGTGGAGGTTCGGTTCCACGCCACTTCGGGCTGGCAGATCGTGGGCGCCACCGAGGCACTTACTGAAGCAGGGGTCGCTGCCGTGCTGGTGCGTACCATTTCGCCGGGCGGCCGAGTGACGGTCGCAGCGCCAACTGCGCGGCTGAAAGGGGCCAGCCTGTAAATGGCCGACGGAAGCTCAGAGCCTGTTGGCCAGCAGGCATCATCTGGTTCGGGCACAGTTTGATGATGCGTTGACCGGGATCGCAATCGACCAGATCTGTATGCGAGTCCCCCAAGCACAGTCGCCTGATCAAGGATCAGCGAAGGGCCAGCGGTAAACCGCTGGCCCTCTGCGTGGATCGGAGTGGGAAATTGGCAGGCTGCCGCCTGATTATTGCGCCTGATAGCCAAGGTCGACGGAGCCGATCAGCACCGCATTGCCTTTGTTCGCGTCCTTGCCGACCCGCAACTCGATCCGCTCGATCTGGTCCGGGCGGATGCGGGTGGACGATCGGCTTGCCGGGCCGGTGCGCCAGTAGTTCCACAATCCGGGATAGGGCGTCGGCAGGAGCATCGACCGCGAAAACGTCATCGATGCGAGCGGCACCTCGTATGTGCGCCACTGGTCGGTGGCAGCCACCGTGCCCACCCAACTCGAGCCATCCTTCTCGACCAGCACGATCTCGAGCGCCTTCTGCTTAGCATCGGCCCTTGCGCGCACCAGAACACGATCGGCCTTCGCGGCATCGGCACCGCGTGCGCGGACACGATCGCCGATATAGAGGCCTGCCCCGTAGGAGGATGGTCCGTTTTCGATCGCCGGTACGTCGAGCCGCAGCGCACTGCCGATCGAGGTCTCACCCGGCACCAGCTTGAAGACCGGGGAGCGGAGATCCTCGCGAAGGCGCGGGAAGGCCAGCCGGGCGATGTCGTTTGCGGGATCGAAGACGTTGAGCGGCGTGCTGGCAGGAGTAACGGAGAAGCGCCAGGTCTGTTTGGCTTCGAACGGCCAGATACCGGGACGGCCTGAAACATCGTCGGGATAGGTCCGCGCGGCGGTCGAGACCACATATTCGTAGAATCCGGGTCCAAGGTCATCGACCGACGCCGCGTAGACGTCGCCGTGGACGCGCTTCAACTCGATGGGCGAGCGGAACCAGCTGCCTGCCGATCGAACATGCGCCGTGACCGACGACGGCAGCGTCGCCGCGGCCAGACGCACCCTGAGCTCGACCGGCTTGCCCGCGACATGGGATGCAGCGGAGAGGGAGAAGGCCTTGTCCACGTAGCTTCGCATCGGATTGACGTGGTACTCGCCAAACTTCACGCCGTTGATCGTCGTCGGCATGGCCTGGGGCCGCCCGCTCGCACTGAGCAGCCACACTCCGGGACGTACCGTGAAGCGTTTGGCCGAAGCACGCGCCGTGTCAGCGGTGGCGCCGGGAAGCGTGATAGGGCGGACGTGGAAGGCGTCGCCCAGATCGGGCAGCGTGACGCTCATCGGCCATGCTCGCGCGTAGAGGCGCGAGACGATCTTGTCGGGACGAGGCTGTTCGAACGGGTCGGCGACCTGCACCTGGTCGGGATAGACCTCAAGCCGCCAGACGCCATTTGCCACCTTGTCCAGGAAATAGGCGCCGCTGCCCTCATAGGTGACCAACGGCGAACTGCCGACGCCGGCTACGCGGCGCAGCAGACGCGGTGATTGCGATGCGACGCGCGTGTCGCCCACGTTCATATAGGCGTCCGAGGCGGACAGCCCGCTGGCGTCGTTGTCGTAATCGACCCAGAAATCACCGAACCTGTGGGAATCAGGCGACGCGCCGGCCTGCTCGATGGACAGCCGATCCATCGCCTCGCTGGCGATCACGGCGCTCATCGCCTGGCGGGGGGTATGCACCAGATTGATGAAATGGGTTTGCCAGCTGAGGTTGTACGGGGCCGTTTCGAGCAGATCGTAGGCGAAGATCGCGGCAAACTGCGTGCCGACTGCCCGGAAGCTGCGCGCCATGGCCGGAAAGAGATAGCCGGTGTTGAGATCGCCCTGGTCAAATTCGTACACGATGCGCGGCAGCTTCGCGATACGCGGGTCGCGCATCGGCATGTAATCGCGCACGGCAGGGAGGAAATTGCCCTTCTGCTCGTATCCGGAGACGAGACCTGACGGGTACCAGCCGAAAGATATGCCATCGACCTTCGACCTGGTGATTGCGTCGGTGATACCGAAGTCCTGCGAGATATTATGAAAGGTGATCTGGCCCGCCCCGGTCGCCCGCACGGTATCCACCAGTCCGTCGATGTACGCGACCGACTGGGCAATATCCTTCGAATTGTGGACCGGTTCGTTGATCAGCTCGACGAAGACGATGTTGCCTTGGTCGCGGAGCGCCTTGCCCGTGTAGGGATTCGCATGCTCCAGCAGCTGCGTGATGTAGCGCTTCTGCGCGGCGATCGCCTTCGGGTCCGTGACGAGCGCTTCGCGCGGGTATCGGGAAGAAAAGCCGCTCGGCTTGTAAGCGGGGTTGTTCAGCTGGTCCGCATAGCCCGGATTATAGGTATGTGTCGGGGTGAGCAGCATCTTGATGCCGCGCTCCGCTGCCTTGGCAATCGCATAGTCCATCAGGTCGAGATGATCGTTGGCGACCAAATTGCCGTTCCCGTCGCTATGCTCCCAGTCGCCCCAGGTGCAGATCCGCATCCCATCCCAGCCCATGCGGGCGAAATGCGCGATGTCGCGGTCGATCGTGGCCTTCCGGTCCGCCTTCAGCAGACCGGCCATGCGATAATCGCTGCCGGCATAGGCGCAATAATTCGCACCGAACAGCCGGACTTCGCTATCGTCCTTGCGCCAGCGGATCGTGCCTTTCTGATCGACATAAGCACTTGCAGCCCCCGATCCTGGCGTCTTGCCTTGAGCAGAAGACAGCGTCGCCAATCCCATCAGAAGCATGCAGGTCGTGGTGCGAGCGGCGCGATGTGTTTTCATGAGATCCTCCTGTCGATGCACAGGTCGGCGCTGCCGGGCTGTGCGTCGGTATGCTGCACAGGCTGAGCGCGGGTAAGCCGATCTTGATTTCGGGCGGCCTCACCCTTCGCCGCGCAAAGGGTGAGACCAGTGTCCTACCGGAGCAGGAGGCGAGCGTCAGAATTCGTAGCCGAAGCCGAACGTGAAGCGTCGGCCATAGCTTTCGTAACGGCCCTGCAAGGCACGATCGCCATAAAAGGTCTCGAATGGTTCATCCGTGACGTTGTTGGCAGCAACCATCACCCAAAGCCCGGCGAACGGTGAGTTCCAGGGGAACTTGTAGTTCGCCTGAAGATCCAGCACGCTTTCCGGCGCGGTGAAGACGATGCGGTCGGTATCACCCAGTTCGGTGACATAAGCGGCGCGATGACGGAAGCCGGCGCGCAGATCGAGGCCGTTCTTGCTGTAGTACACGGATACGCTGCCTACATGCGGCGACAGTCCGGGCAGCGCGACCGCGCCGATCGCATTGTCCGCCTCCGTCACGCTGATGTCGCTCGCCGTATAGCTGTAGTTGGCGTAGATCCCGAAACCGTCGAACGGCGCGGGCAGGAAGGTGAACGCCTTCTGGAACAGGACTTCAAAACCCTTGATCGTGCCGCCCGATCCGTTGATCGGCCGGCTGAACGTTCCGTCGTCTATCCCGCCGGTGATCGGATTGGGGACCTTCACCTCCTGCACCTGGGTGACGATGTAGCTGCTCAAATCTTTGTAGAAACCGGCGATCGTCAGGGCGCTGTCACGATCGAAATACCATTCGATGGTCGCGTCGAGCTGCTTCGCCCGGAACGGTTCGAGCAGCGGGTTGCCTCCGCTGCCCGATGGCGTGCCATAGTTGAAGATCCCCGAGCCGGCGTTGAGATCATCGAGCGGCGGCCGCGCCACCGCCTGACTGGCGCCAAGGCGGATCTGTAGGTCGTCGGTCGGCTTGAGCGTCAGGTTGAACGAGGGCAGCCAGTCGAAGAACTTATTTGCGATCGAAACCGGCCGAACCACCTGTACGACCGGGTTGCCGCCAAACTCGTCGATCGCCGTGCTGCGTGATACCGTTTCCGTGCGGACGACGCGCAGGCCGACATTGCCGACCGCTGGCATGCCGAAGATTTCGGTTTCCAGATCCACTTGACCGTATAGGGCCGAGGTCTTCTCGGTCACCCGCCACGATCGGGTCTGGTCGAACAACGTCTCCACCGGATTGATCGGCCCGAGCAGCCTCTCGATCGTCGGTACAATCTTGATCGACTGGATCGCCGGAAGATTGCCGAACTGTCCCGAGAACCGGTAGACCGGATTCAACAACGACGGGTCGAGCGGTTGACGGCTGGCTTCCGCGATTTCGGAAAACTGCGAACGCGCGCCATAGCTCTTCTCGCGATCGGTATGGCGCACACCGAAGCGCAGCGCAGCGAGCGGCCCGGCGCCGATTTCGCGCCGGAAATCGCCGCTGAGCGTCAGCAGTTCGTCATCGACGACCGCTTGGCCCCCACCGGGGATTTCAAATCGTGCGACGCGAAACAGCGACGGATCACTGAAATCCGTGTTGACGCTGAACTTCGCAGGACCGTTTCTGCCCGATTCGAACCGGGCGGTCGGCTGAACCCCGAAGGGATCGGACTGAAGCGTCAGATAACGCTGATTGCGACGCGTCGTCGAATATCCGACATCGCCGCTGATTTCCCACCCATCGGGACGCCACACGATGTTGGCGCCGCCCGCGTAGAGATCGTCTTTGAAGAAGAACGTCTCGTTCACGTTGCGCAGGTTCTGGCCATAGCTGGTATTGGCGTTGGTGATCGTCGCGCCGGTGACATAGCCATTCTTGGTGATCACATCAGTGATCGTATTGCCGAATGCCAGCGATCCGATACGAAATCCGCGCTGGATCTCCTCGAACGATACGTGGCTGTAGAGGAAGTCGGCGTTGATCTGGAATTGCGAGCTTGGCCGCCACTGCAGTGCAGCGACCGCGCCGTGACGGATGTCGTCACCGCCGCGGGCCAATGCCTCGTAGCCGAAGGGAATGTCGTCCCATGCCTGGCCCGGATGACCTGGCGCACCGGCGCCGTCGCCGTCGAGGTCGGCGAAGCTGTTGGTGTAGCGAAAGATATTGGTGCGCACAGTTGCGACCGACTGCCGCCGTCCCGAATAGCCGACGGCGAGACCCAGCGTGTTGTCGAACAACTGCGTCACTACCGACGCGCTGCCGATCCAGCCCCAAGGAGAGGTGTCCTGAACATTTTCGGCAAGGTCGCTATAGATCGCGCGGCCGTTGATGACGAATTTGGTCTTGTCGAAGTCGAGCGGGCGCACGGTCTTGAGGTCCACCTGACCCGCGATCGCGCCTTCGACCTGCGTTGCGGTCGGTGACTTGAACACCGATGCGCCGGTGAGCAATTCGGCCGGGAACTGCTCGTAGCGGATGTTGCGGTTGCCTTCGGCGGATACGATTTCGCGACCGTTGAGCAAGGTGTTGACAAGGTTCGGCCCCATACCGCGGACGGTGATCTGGGTGCCGTTGCCGCGGTCGCGATTGGTGGTGACACCTGGCAGGCGAGCCAGCGATTCGGCGATTGATGCCTCCGGCAGCTTGCCCAGGTCTTCAGCCGTCAGCACCTCTTGTACGCGATCTGCATTGCGCTTTCCCGCGAGCGCCGACCGCAGCGATGCGCGGAAGCCGGTTACGATGATCTCTTCTGTCGTCTCGCGCGGTGGTTGTTCGCCACGCTCGGCACCGGGTTGCTCCTGCTCCGACGGGGCGGATGGGGGTTGGGTATCCCCGGCCTCTGTCTGTTGCGCGACTGCCGGTGTCGCCAGAACCATCAGGCTCACCGCCGCCAGTGACATGTACTTCAGCCTCAAGTATCCTCTCCCCGATTTATATGTAATCGTTTACCAGTGCTCTTCTGGTAATATAAATAGGATCGACAGCGCAAGAGCCTTATCGGCTGGATCGAAGTGCTGCCCGCGTGGGACTGCCGTGATTGTCCGGGCAGGGGTGTAAGACAGGCAAGAGCCGCCTTAGCTACCGGCCTGACGTTCCGATCGCCACGACCGCTGACGTGTAGCCGCAGCCGATCACCTCGGACCTCTTGCGACGAACACGTGACGAAAGGTTTTGCTGTGATCGGTAATCGGGCGGGTCGCCACCACCGCTGTGCGTTCGATCATCATATATATGGCGGACGATCGATCTGCTCCCACGCCCATCGCACCTGCCCAATTATAAGATATATCTTGCTTGGTGCAGATTGCGGGTGACAAAATCGACGATCTTGGCCAGTGTCACGGCATGGCAACCGACATCGGCAGGGGAGGGGGGCACGCGCCTTTGCAGGAACTCGGGCGCAATCTGACGCATGGAATGTTGGATACGCTTGGCAAAGCTATCGTCGTCGGTCGCTATGAGGAGCGGCCTTTTCCTACAGAGGCCGAGATCGCCAAGGCGCATGGCGTCAGTCGCTCGGTCACTCGTGAGGCGGTGAAGATGCTGACGGCGAAGGGATTGGTGAGCGCACGCCCCCGACAAGGCACCGTCGTTCAGCCGGCGGAGAACTGGAATCTGTTCGACGCCGACGTATTGCGCTGGCTGCTCGACCGCAAAGTGTCTGTGGAACTGCTGCGGCAATTCAATCAGCTTCGCGTCGCGATCGAGCCTGAAGCGGCGGCACTTGCTGCCCGTTTTCACGAACCCGATGACATCGTCGCAATTCGTCACGGTCTCGACCGGATGCGCGCGGCGGAACAGGGGCAAGACGATGTGCTCGATGCCGACATCGCCTTTCACGTCGCCATCCTGCGCGCGTCGAAGAACCCGTTCTACGCCCAGTTCCAGACGATGGTCGCCACTGCACTGCGAACATCGATCCGCTTTACGAACCGGATCAAGGGCCGGAGCGCTAACATCGTGGATCACGCAGCCGTTGCGGACTCGATCGCCGCGCGCGACGCCGATGGCGCCCGCTTGGCCATGCGGCGCATCATCGGTGATGTCCTCGATCTTATCGCCGAAGCATAAATTAGGGGCTGCCCGTTGACAGGCGCATCATTCGGCATCTGGCGCGCTCTTGGTGTTCGGCGGGTATCTGGGCCTCATCGATGTCAGCATGAATGTCCATGCGGTGGAGGTCGAGACGGGAAGCAGCAAGCCGCTGATGTCGGGCTTCCACGGCCTGTTCAGTGTCGGCGCTTTCGTCGGCGCGTTGCTGCTGACGGCGCTTGTGTCCATGCAGGTCGCTCCGCTGAGCGCCACGATCGCTGCATCTGTGGTCATGATCGTCGCGATCCTGTTCGCGGCGCCTCGGCTGATCGATACGCCTCAAGCGGAGGAAACGCCGCTGCTGGTTGTGCCCCGCGGTATCGTTGCGCTGCTTGCGCTGCTCGCCGCGATCACCTTCCTGACCGAAGGTGCGATGTCCGACTGGGGCGCTCTGCTGCTCGCCGGTGCGGGCCTGTTGCCGACTGCGCAGGCCGGCATCGGCTCCAGCGTCTTCGCCGTGGCGATGACGATCGCGCGGTTGACCGGCGATGCCATCGTCGCGCGACTGGGCGACCGGCGCACGATGCTATGGGGCGGCGTGCTCGCCATCGTCGGATATGCCGGCCGTTCTGGTCGGGCCGGCGGGGGGTCGGCTTTGCCGCACAAGCGATCGGCCTGCCTGGGGCGTTCTGGCTGCTCACCGTCATGCTGCTGGCCGTTCCGCTGTGCGCCGGCATTGCAACGCGACGTGGCGGTGCCGACAAGCCGACCTGTCGCAGCGTCTGACGGCTGCCGGCCTTCCGGTGCCGGGGGGCCTGACCATTGCGGGGACGTGACGTGAGGCAAGCGCCACCTGGAGGCTACTGGCTGGCGGCGTACCCACTCGGCGTCGATCCGGCACGGTGCCTCGTGTTCGAGGACACCTTCGCCGGCCATGAAGCCGCTCGTCAGGCTGGCATGCCATCGATCGCTTGCCTCGCCCTGCCGCACGATCATGGCGGGGCGTTATCGACGCTGCGGACCTATGATGGCGTCGAGGTGAGTATCGGTGATGGTCCGATCCTCCTCGTCCCTCCCGAAACAGGGCGGAGGCCGTAAATTATCTGTCGCTGAGTTCAGTCCATTGGGGGGGCAGCACGACGAGGCGGTCGCTCCGCTCAACTCACCGGCACCGGACTGAGCGGCTTGACCTGACGGATCACCACCAGCGTCTTGAAGCTGCGGACACGCTCGTTGGCGGAGAACAGGCGCAACGCCAGTTCGTCATAACCTTCCATGTCGCGCGCCACGATCCGCACGGCAAGATCATGGTCGCCGGTGACGTTCCAGGCTTCGATCACCTCCGGCTCCCGTTCCAACAGGCGCATCATCTCGTCGATCGTACGCGCGCTTTCCCGCTCCAGGGTGACCATCACGATCATCGACAGCGGCCAGCCGAGCGTACGCGGCCGTACGATCGCCACTTCCCGTTCGATAGCCCGGGCCTCGCGCAACCGGCGGATACGGCGGTAACATGCTGGTGGCGAAAGCCCGACCGCCTCGGCGATAGCGGCGACAGGCCGCTGCGCGTCGACCTGCAGGATGCCGAGCAGCCGCCGGTCGAATTCATCCATGGCAATCGGTGCGTTCATGCGATCGGCACCTAGCGATAAACCTTATCGCTATCGAGCCAATTTCGACCGCCGTGGTTGGGTGACGATCGTACACTGCGCTCACGACCCCTCTTTCCCGGATCTTCGATGACCACGATCGCCACCACTCGGTTTCTCGCGCGGCGCACCGACGTTATCGCGCTTGCAGCGCTCTCGGGCTCCCTCATATCGATCAGCGTCGGTGCCTCCTTCGCCAAGCGACTGTTTCCCGATGTCGGCTCCGAAGGAGCGACGGCGTTGCGACTGATCTTCAGCACCTGCGTGCTGATGATCGCGTTCCGGCCTTGGCGCTCGCTCAGCTTTGCGCATTGGCGCTCGCTCGTTCCTTACGGTGTCGCGCTGGGGATCATGAACCTCGTCTTCTATAAATCGCTGACCTTCATCCCGCTCGGCATCGCCATCGGAATCGAATTCACGGGGCCACTCGCGGTCGCCTTGCTCACCTCGCGGCGGAAGGCTGACTTCCTATGGATCGCGCTGGCCGTTACCGGCTTGGGGCTGCTGTTGCCGATCTGGGGGCAAACCACGCATCTCGACTGGCGCGGCGTCGCGCTGGCCGGGGCGGCGGGAGCGTGCTGGGCGATCTACATCCTCGTCGGCAAGACGGCGGGCCGGAGCCATGGCACCACGGCAGTGGCCGGAGGCATGGTGATCGCGGCGCTGGTGGCGGCACCTTTCGGGATCGTGCATGCCGGCACGGCGATGCTGCGCCCTGAGGCGCTGGCGCTGGGTCTTCTCGTCGGTATCGTGTCGAGCGCTCTTCCTTACACGCTGGAGATGATCGCGCTGCCGCGCTTGCCGACCAACACCTTCGGGACGCTGCTCAGCGCAGAGCCGGCCGTGGGCGCTCTCGTCGGCCTCGTTCTTCTGGGAGAGACGTTAGCGGGGTCGCAGTGGCTGGCGATCGGCCTGATCGTGTGTTCCTCGATCGGCGCGGCGATAGCGACCAGACATGCGCCGACACCTGAATCGGTTGCTTGAACGACTGCGCGATCTGAACCTCCGCTGGGACATGCGCTACACGGCGACGCGCACCGGCAGTGGCTGGACCGCTTATCCGGCGAGCCGCTGCCTTGCGGCAAAGTCCGCTACGTCTTCTGCAGGAACCCGAGCGATCGTGGCGACACGATCCTGAGGCCGCGGGTATCGACGGCCTTCGCCGCGCGGCGAAACATCGTGCTGTTCTGGATCGAGCGGCCGAACGGTTCATCCGCCGCCACCACTAGCATCGTCGTGGTCAGCCCGACCGCCGCATGGATGGTACCGCCGTTTGCGGCGATCGCATGGGCGAGCGGCCCGTCACGCGGTTCGCCAAGGATGGCGATCCGCTCGCCGGCCAGCGGCCCATCCGGGGCAGCTTTCGGTGCCGGCCCGGCCTGCCGCGGCGGTGCCGTCCAGTCGGCGAGCGACAGGCCGGTGTGTTCGATCGCGCGGACGATCACCCAGCCTGCGGCACGTGCGTCGCTGAGCGCATCGTGGTGACGGTGCGGTACGCCCAGGAAGCGGGCAAGGCCGCCCAGACGATGATTGTCGAGATCCGGCCAGGCGCGCCGCGCCACCCGTACACTGTCCAGCCAGTGCGTCTCGATCGATGGCCGATCATGGAGGCGGCACGCGGCGGCGAGCGCGCCTTTGTCGAAGAGGGAATGGGCCACCGTGACCCGGCCGGTCAGATGCCGATCGATCGTCGCGTGAACATCCGCGAACGTCGGTTTTCCTGCGACGTGGTGAGCCGCGATGCCGTGGATCCGGATGTTCGCCGGATGGAATTCGTCGCGTGGGTCGAGCAGCGTCTCCCAGGCGAAAAGCTCTCGGCCATCCCGGAAACCGACGATGCCGACCTGGCAGATGCTGCTGACCCGCGCGCACGCCGTCTCGACGTCGATCACGACGAAGTCGGGCCGCAGGTCGGGCAGGGCGGCATCGCGCGGCGCGCTCACCGGAGTTGGCTGTCCTTGCTGCCGCGCCGGTTGAATGCGGAAACGAGTGGCCGATCCCGCTGGCCCTGACAGGTCACGCAGGTGCGTACGCCGGGAATGGCGCGGCGGCGCCCCTCCGGGATGTCGCCGCCGCACATCGCGCAAAAGGGTTCGCTCGAACCGGTTGGCATGGTGGCTCGGGCGGCGAGCACGGCGTCCGCCACGGTATCGTCGATCTGATCCTGCACCGCACCATCACGCGTCCATCCGCCAGCCATGCGCCGCTCCTCCTGTTCGCCGATATGGGTATCACCGCCGTATACCGCCATATGCCGCGATGCTGGGCCCGGCAGCCGCTCTTTTGCGTTCCATGACCGTCAGTAGCGAAGGTACCGAAATAATGGATGACGCCGTGCAGACCCGCCGCCGCGAGATCGCGACCGAGCACCTGCTGTTCAAGCTGATGGAATATGTGGAAGCCCACCATCCGGGACTGCTCGACTTCCTCGAAGCCAGTCTCGACCACCTGGGCGATCCCGCCAATGGCGCGGACAAGGACGACGAGGTGGTGCGCACGATCGCCCGCCGCATGATCGCGGGCGCTCGACGCGAGGGCGCCTGAGTCAAGCGGATGGCGCTGCACTTCGTCAGCTTTCGCGGTGACGAGTATGTTCGCGCCATCCGCATCTTCGGCAAGCCCGACTTCATCCACATCGGCTGGGATTGTTGGGCCAAGCAGGAGGTGATCCCAGGCGATACCGCAGTGTTCGCGAAGGGGACCTTCGACGACGAGCCCTCATCGTACAGCTACCCCGATATCCGCGAATAGACCAAGCGGTGTTCCACCGGTCAGGCGGACAGCAGCCGTGCGATCCATCGGCTTCGGTCGAACTGGCCGCAGATGATGACGATCGCCGCGGTCAGCGGCACCGCGATCAGTGCGCCTGCGATGCCCCACACCCAGCTCCAAAAGGTCATGGCGACGATGATGGCGAGCGGGGACAGCGACAGCTGCTTGCCCTGCAACAGCGGGTAGACGATGTTGCTGATCGTCAGCTGCAGGACGACGAAGCCGGCGAACACCAGTGCCGGCATCTGCCAGCCGCCGAACTGGACGAAGGCGAACAGCACCGGCGGCACGATGCCGACGATATTGCCGATGACAGGCACGAAGTTGAGCAGGAAATTGAGGATTCCCCAGACCAGCACGAGCTCCAGTCCGGTCATCCATGACCACAGCGCCGATGCGACGCCGGTCAGGATGCTGGTGGCAAGCGTGGTGCCGAGATAGCGGCGGACCTGCGCTGATATGGTCTCGCCGACGTCGAGCAGGTCGCGTCGGGCGCCGCCTTCGAACATCTCGTAGAGGCGGCGACGCAGCCGCGGCACTTCGGGCAGGCCGAGCATCACGATGATGCCGATGAAACCGACGTAGGTGACGAAGCCGTAGACGCCGCTGACCAGCATTTGCAGCAGGGCCATAATCCGCTGGCGGTCGACCGTTCCGGCGATCGGTACGCCGCGCTCTGCGGCCCAATGCGCAACATGGCCGTAGCTTCGCTCCAGATTCGACCATTGCGACGCCATGGCACCGATCACCTGCCCGATCGACAGGTACACCGCCGCAGCGAAGGCCCCCAGGATTGCGAGCAGGGACAGCAGGGTGAGCGTATAGGCGAGCCAGGAGGGCATGTAGCGCGCCAGCCCCCGCTTGAGCGGCCGAAGCGCGGCGACGATGATCGCGGCAAAGGCGATCGGCATGATGACGGCGAATCCGGTCCGCAAGGCCCCGATCAGCAGGATCGCGGCGATGATCGTCAGCAGGCGGTTGCGATAGCGATCCTGCACCCGGAATTCGCTCATGTCTGTCGTTCCCCGATAGTGATGCCGGCTTGGTCCATCGCCTCGGCATTGAGGCGCGCGCCCAGCAACAGCGCCCAGGCGGACACCATCAGCCACAGCATCAGCACCACTACTGCCGACAGCGAGCCATAGGTGTCGTCGAACCGCGCCACATGTTCGACATAGCCGCGGAGCAGGGCGGTCGCGGCGAGCCACATCACGACGCCTGCGATCGTTCCTGGCAGCACGCAACGCCAGGGCACCGGGTCTTCGCTTGCCGGCGCATAGCGATAGATCAGCGCAAGGCCGCCGCCCGCTCCCAGAGTCAGCGATCCGAACAATACGATCGTCGAGCCGAGCCGGGCACCGGGCAGGCCGTCAGGCACATAGCTTTGCAGGAAGGCGAGGACGGACAGCGACACCAGCGCCGTCAGCACCAATGCCGCACACCCCAGCACCAGCAGCATCGACACGATCTGCCGCCCGATGCCCCGCCGTTCACGCGTGATGCGGTAGGCAAGATTGAGCCCGTGGAGCAGCGAGCGTCCGACCCGACGCGCGCTAAACAAGACGACCCCGATCGAGACAAGCAGCGTCGCAACCCCAGCGCGATCGAACGCGAGCGCATGGTGGAGGCCGCCAGTGACGATGCGCTGCGCGTCGAACGGCAGGATGGCCGTCAGCCGCGCCACGTTGCGGGCAACGGCCGCAGCGGGAACGATCAGCCCGTAAGCCCCGGCGATCAGCCCGATGAGCGGGATCAGTGCCAGAAAGGCGGCAAAGGCGATCGAACTGGCCGATATGCCGAAATCGTCCTGCAACCCGCTGCGGATGGACCGCGCTAGCAGCGAGGCCCATCGCCCGATCGGTCCGAGACGCAGGCGTAATCGATCGAAGGCCTGGGCGTCGATTCGCGACAGCCAGGCCCATCCTCCTGTGATGCGATGTGCCTGCAAGCAACGATGCGGGTCGGCACCGGGCCGACCCGCTGCCCTTCAGCGGACCGCCGCCGCCTGATTGGCAACGATGGCGTCCCGGCGTTGATCGCTCATCGCCGCGACGTTCATGTCGGCTGCCTTGATCGCATCGGCGCGTGCGTCCCCGACGTCGCGGGTACGATCCGCCTTCTTGTCGAGCATCGCGGCCTCGTTGCGCAAAGCCGCTGCATTGGCCTCGATGGCATCGGCGCGGTTGTCGGCTGCCGCCTCGACCCGGCCGGCGAGTTTGTCCGACGGGCTCTTGTTGCACCCGGTCAGGATCAGACCGGCGCTCAAGACGAAAGCGGCAACGAATTTCATGGTGATGTCTCCACTCTTGGAACAACGATAGCGGTGCCGGTCAGATGGTACCGATCCGGCTTGTTCCAAGCGCGAAACGACGAGCTAAGTTCCTCGCTAAAGTAGCTCTCGCGTTGCCGCCTCGTCAAAGCCCTGCGCCCTTTCTGATCGCGAGCGCGATACCGGCCCAATCCAGGTCGGCGCCCTCGGTCGCGGTCACGCTACGCAGGTGATCGCGCACGATCCCGAGCAACGGCATGGGCGTGCCGAGCGCGGTGGCGGCAGCATCGGCGAGCGTCATATCCTTGAGGCCCAGCGGCGCGGCGAAACCGGCGGGCCGGAAGCGGTCTTCCACCAGGATCTCGCCATAGGTCTGGTAGATCGGCGCACCGAACAGCGTGCCCGTGAGCACCTCCAGCAGGGTGCGGCGTTCGACGCCGCCCTTTTCGGCCAGCGTCATCGCCTCTGCCATGGCCTCCACGGCGGCCATGATCATGAAATTGCCGCTGAGCTTGACCAGGTTCGCCGAGGACGGATTGTCGCCGATCCGGAAGGTCCGCTGGCCGACGGCGGTGAAGACCGGCACGCAGCGGTCCAGCGCAGCCTCCGCGCCAGCAGCGACGACGAACAGCTTGCCCGCCGCCGCTACCGGTGGCCGGCCGAAGACGGGAGCGGACACGTAACCGCCTCGGCCGCCTTCCGCTGCGAGCCGATCGGCGAGCGCGATGCCGATCGTGCTATGCCCGACGTGCAGGGCAGGCGCCCCGGCGATGCCGCCGGTGCCGAACACCACCTCCTCCACCGCATGATCGTCGGCGAGCATCGTCATCACGAGGTCGCCCTGTGCTGCATCGATCGGCCGTCGGGCGCGCTCCGCGCCGGCGGCAACCAGTGCATCCGCTTTGTCCGCCGAGCGGTTCCAGACGATCACCTCATGGCCCGCCGTGACCAGGTTGGTCGCCATCGCGCTGCCCATTTGGCCGAGGCCGATGAATCCGACTCTCATCCATCATCCTCCATGAAGCGGGCGAACGCCGCGGCATGATCGGGGTGCCAGCGCGACAAAGCGGGGCGGTTTTCGATGATGTCCCCCGCCGCCCAGGCGATCCGCTTCCAGTCCTGTTCGGGTGTCGTCTCGTTATCGGGACACAGGATGTAGAAATCGCCATTGGCGAGTTGCTCGATCATCCGATCGACGACCTGTTCCGGCGTCCACGCGCCCGCCGGCTTTTCAGGTCGCGGGCTGGTCATGCCGGTGTAGGTGAAGCCGGGGATCAGCAGGTGCGCGGTGACGCGGTCGCCGGTGCGTTCGCGCAGACTGTGCGCGAGGCCCTCCGTCAGTGCCTTCACGCCCGCCTTGCTGACGTTGTAGGCGGTGTTGCCCGGTGGCTGGGTGATGCCCTGTTTAGAGCCGGTGTTGATGACGAGGCCGGGCGTGTCGCCCTGGACCATCGCCGGCGTGAAGCTCTGGACGCCGTGCAGCACGCCCATCAAATTGACGTCGATGACGCGCTGCCACGTCTCGCCGTCGGCAAAGACGTCGCCGCCCTGGCCGATGCCGGCATTGTTCATCACGACCGATGGCGCATCGATTTGACCGGCGAGCGCGCGCATCGCGGCGGCGTCTGCCACATCGACGCCATGGGCGTTCGCGCCGTCGATCGCGGCGGCCGCCGCATCGAGGGCATCGCCCGGCTGGTCGATCAGCGCGACGCGCATGCCGCGGGCGGCGAAGGCGCGAGTCGCCGCCAGCCCGATGCCGCTGGCGGCACCGGTGACGACGGCAAGCTTTCCCGGGGCGATCGCTGCAAAGGACGGCGCGTTCACTGCTGGTCACCCGTGGTCGCTCCACAGCGTGGACTGGGCGAGGTCATGTGCCATGCGCCGGAAATGCGGGTCTTCATGCAAGGCCTCCGATATCGAACTGAGCGGCTGTAATGATCGGCGCCGGCGGGAGTTGCTCCGGAACGATTGCGCCAGCATCGCCGCCCCGTCATGCCTCCCGCACGCAATCGGTGAGTAGCGGATCCACTGGGCATTTCGCAAAGGTGGCGAAGAGTGAAGCGGCAAGGGACCTGAGATGACGGACATTAGGATCTCGCGGCGTGCGGCGCTGCTGGGCGCAGGCGCGATCGCCGGCTGGGCGGCAAGCCCGGCGCGCGCATTGCTGGCGCAGGCGGATGGTACGGCGCTGCCGACGCGGGTCGAGGCGATCGTGCGGGGCATGACGCTGGAGGAGAAGGCGGGGCAGCTGCAATTGAACGCCGCGGCGTGGAGCGGCGGCGTGGCGACCGGGCTCAATCCTCCCGCCGGCGGCCCGAGCTTCGCGGGGCAGCTCGCCGATGCCGTGGCGGGCAAGCTCACCGGCGTGTTCAACGGCAATGGCGCAGAGATGGCGCGGCGGATGCAGGCTGCCGTGATGCGCGATTCGCGCCTCAAGATCCCGCTGATCTTCGCGGCCGATGTGATCCATGGTCATCGCACGATCTTTCCGGTGCCGGTCGCCGAAGCCGCCAGCTTCGATCCCGATCTGGCGATGCGCACCGCGCGGATGGCGGCGTACGAAGCCGCGGCGGCGGGGATCGACTGGACGTTCTTCCCGATGGTCGACATCGCGCGCGACCAGCGCTGGGGGCGGACGATGGAGGGGGCGGGTGAGGACGTGCTGCTCGGCAACCTGTTCGCCGCGGCGCGGGTGAAGGGGTTCCAGGGCAAGAGCCTTGCCGCCGACGATGCGGTGATGGCCTGCGTCAAGCATTTCGCCGCTTATGGCGCGGCGGAGAGCGGCCTCGACTACAACATCGTCGACCTGTCCGAGCGGACGCTGCGCGAAGTCTACCTGCCGCCCTACAAGGCGGGCTTCGATGCCGGCGCGATGAGCGGCATGGCATCGTTCAACGAGATCAACGGCATCCCGTCCACCGGCAATCCCTGGCTGATGCGCCAGGTGCTGCGCGACGAATGGAAGTTCCCCGGCATCATCGTGTCGGATTATACCGGCGACGAGGAGATGATCGCGGCCGGCTTCGCGAAGGACGGCAAGGACGCGGCCCGCATCGCCTTTCTCGCCGGCGTCGACATGAGCATGCAGTCGAACCTCTATGCCGACCATCTGCCAGCGCTGGTGCGCGAGGGCGCGGTGCCGCAGGACGTGCTCGACCGATCGGTGCGTCGGGTGCTGGCGGTGAAGGCGATGCTCGGCCTGTTCGACGATCCGTTCCGCCGTATCGATCGCAAGCGGGAGGCGGCGCGATCGCGTACCAGGTCGGCGATCGCGCTGTCGCGCGAGGCGGCGCAGAAGGCGATGGTGCTGCTGAAGAACGACGGCGACCTGCTGCCACTCGATCCTGCCCGCAGGATCGCGCTGATCGGCCCGTTCGCCAGCGGCCAGCACGACCTCAATGGGCCCTGGGTGGTCTATGGCGACAACAACCAGGCGGTCGACCTTGCCACCGGCATCAAGGCCGCGGGCGCGAACGCCGTCACGGTGACCGCCGGATCGGGCGTCGAGGAGCCGCTGCCCGGCGGCATCGACGCGGCGGTCGCCGCGGCGCAGGGCGCGGACATCGTGGTGCTGGCGATCGGCGAAAGCGAGGGCATGTCGGGCGAGGCGCAGTCGCGCACCGCGATCACCGTGCCGGCGCCGCAGATGGCGCTGGCCGAAGCGGTGGCGCGGACCGGCAAGCCGATCGTGGTGCTGCTCAAGAACGGCCGTGGGCTGGCTCTGGAGGGCGCGGTGAAGGATGCGCCGGCGATCCTTGTCACCTGGTTCCTGGGATCGGAGACGGGCCATGCCATCGCCGACGTGCTGTTCGGCAAGGTCGGTCCTTCGGGCCGCCTGCCGCTCAGCTTTCCGCATGAGAGCGGGCAGGAGCCCTATTACTACGCGCACAAGGCCACCGGCCGTCCGGCGCCAGAGGAGCCGCGGCAGCCGTACAAGGCGCAATGGCGGACCGCGCCAAATGCCGCGCTCTATCCGTTCGGGCATGGCCTGACCTATGGCAGGGTCGGCTATGGCGCGCTCGACCTGCCGGCCAGCCTCGCCTGGGACGGGCGGATCACGATCGCCGCCACGCTCACCAACACCGGCACGCGGGCGTGCGAGGAGGTGGCGCAGCTCTACATCCGCGACCGGGTGGCCAGCATCACCCGGCCGGTGCGCGAGATGAAGGCGTTCCGCAAGATCGCCCTGGCGCCGGGCGCGAGCGAGCGGGTGGTCTTCACCCTGACGCGCGCGCAGTTGCAGTTCCTTGGCCGCGACCTGCAACCGACGGTGGAGCCGGGCACCTTCGACGTGTGGATTGCACCGTCCGCGCAGGCAGAGGGTGTGTACGGCACGTTCGAACTGGTGCGCTGACGGGCGCGCGGGTTCGACAAGCGTCAGGCCGTACGCACCGGGGCGCAGGCGCGATGTGGCGGATAAGCCGTACACATGGAGCTACGCCGGCGTGCGGTGCGAGCGAGTACGACGCCGGTCACGCAGAACCAGCCCAAAGCGATCGTCGCGAACGCCAACAACACAAAATGTGCCAGTCCGGCGAGGAGGAGGGGGGTGGTGGCGGCGGCATAGAAATCGCGCATGGTGAGGTGGATGAGGCAGTCCAGCAGCAAATTGCGGCGTTTTCGGCGGAAGTGGCGCTTCACCACGTCGAAGTTCAGCGGCTCGCGCGCGGCACGGGCGCGGCGGCCGATCAGGGCGAGGCCGGCCGCGAGCGTCACCAGCGCGACGCCCCCGGCGGTCGCCCCCAGCGTATCGCCGGCGAGCGCGACGTTAATCGTCACCCCCAGCACGAAGGCGAGGTTGGTGCACGCATCGATGGCGCTGTCGAGCGCCGCGCCGCCCCGCGAGGTGCGGTAGGTCGCCCGCGCCATCTCGCCGTCCACCCCGTCGAAGATCGACGCCGCCTGGAACAGCAAGGCCCCAACGATCAGCCCGGCGCCTTCGCCCAGCACCAGCGCCAGCGCCATGCAGAGCCCGATCAGCGCGGTGCCGGCGGTGGCATGCGAGGGTTCGATCCCGCGGATCTTCAGCAGCTGGCCGCTGATCGCGCGCGAGATTGGACGGTTGAGGTAGCGCGAGACGATGCCGTCGCTGCCCTTGCCGGTGGCCGCGAGGATATCGCGGCCGGCACGGCGCAGCGCGTCGAGCGGAGCCGCCCCCCGGATGCGGGCATCGACCAGCGCGAACAGCACGTCGTCGCGCGATCCCGTGGCATGGCGCCGGGCGAGCGCGGCGACGAAGGCTTCGCCGCTCACCGCCAGCGCATCCCCGGCCGGCGGCAGGCCGGCGAACGCGAGCGGCAGGCGGGGCGCGAGCCGTTCGCATTCGACGATCAGGTGGCCGCTCGGCGTCCAGTCCCGGTCGGCGACCAGGGTGCAGCCGTGGATGCCGTCGTCCCGCGTCAGGCTGGCCAGGGCATGCACCGCGCGCGCGCCGGCGGGAAGGCCGGCGACGTTGTATTCGACCGTCGCCGCGCTCTCGAAGACCAGGAGGATGTGAGACAAGGCAATCGTTCCCGCTAGCTGCATCGTCCGACTGACGGAGCGGAGCGGCGCCAACCTTGGTCAGGCCGTGCGATCGGCGAGCAATCTGCGATAGATGGCGAGATTGGCCGCGGCGAAATCGCGCCAGTCGAGCGCGGCGGCACGGGCAAGCCCCGCCCGCCGCATCGCCGCCGCCCGTGCCGGCGAGTGGACCACCGCCAGCAACCCGCCGGCGATCGAGGTGACGTCCTGCGGATCGGCGAGCACGGCCGCCCCCCCGGCGACTTCGGGCATGGACGAGACGTTGCTGGTGACGACCGGGCAGCCGCAGGCCATCGCCTCCGCCACTGGATTGCCGAATCCTTCGGCGAGCGACGGGTGGAGCAGCACGCGCGCCGCGCCGTAGAGCGCGACCAGTTGCGCGTCGTCCACCGCCGGCAGGAAACGGATGCGATCCGCCACGCCCAAGGCGCGCGCCAACGTGTTCAGCCGCGCCCGGCCGGCGCCCTGGCGCTGCACGAACACGAGGTCGATCGGTGCATCGGCGGGAAAGGCGGCGGCGAAGCCGCGCAAGGCGCCCTCATGGTTCTTGTACGGCGCATCCTGCCCGACCGTCAGGACGAAGGGCTTGCCCGGCACGAGGCCGAGGCCGGCGAGCAACGCGGGATCGGGCGGCGCGGGGCGGAACTGCGCCGAGACGCCGGAGGCGGTGACGCTGGTCCGTGCCGCGGCGGGCGGATGGTAGCGCGCGATCTCTGCCGCGGTGGCGGCACTGATCGCGGCGATCGCATCGGCATGGCGGATCGCGCGGCGCAGGCCATGGCCGTAGAAATGACGCTCCACCGCGCCGCGCAGGCCGGTGCGGCACCAAGCCGGATGGGTCAGGCGCATGATGTCGTGGATGGTTACGACGCAGGGCATCGTCAGCCCGGCGGGCATGATGTTGAAGGTCGCGTGGAACAGGTCCGCGCGGGAGAGATCGGCGACCTCGGGCAGCCACCACAAGGTCGCCGGGCCGTTGGCGGCATGGTGCACGACCTGCTCGACGACGTTGGCGGCGTCGCTCAACGGGCCGGCATGCGCCGGATGGCGCAGCAGCAGGAAGCGCAGGTCCGGCGCCAGCGCGGGCAGATGGTCGATCAGCCGCCGCACCACCTCTGCGATGCCGCTGGGGCGTGGGCCGATGTAGCGGCAGTCGATGCAGATGGTGGCCGTCGACCGGCCGTGCGCCATCATGGCAGCGCGTTGTTGATGCCGGTGACCGAGAAGGCGGCGCTGGAGACGATGTTGAGGAATTTCTGGAGATCGGCGATCGGCGCGTTGGAGACGTAGAGCACGTCCTTGTCGCGGACCGCGAAATCCTGCGCCGCGAAGAAGGCGGCGCCCTGCCCGAGGTCGAGCCGGTAGACGACCGGCACGCGCCCGTCCGAAGTCCGCCGCGCCGTGGCGGCGACATGGGGCAGGAGCGCATCGGGATGTTCGAGGCGAAAGACGAAGACGCCGCGCACATTGGCACGATCATCGCGCAGGCCGCCGACCCGCCCCAGCGCCTGGGCCAGCGAGATGCCGCCGCCCTCGAACGGGATTTCGGCATTCTGGCCGACCGCACCCAACGCGATGAAGCTGTAGGGCTGGAAGATGGCGGTGACGATGTCGCCGGGCTGCAGCGTCACGTTCTGCGCCGGATCGCGGACGATGGCGTCGAGTGGCATGGCGGCGGTGCGGCCGGCGCGGGTCAGCTGGATGGTCGTCTTCGCCACCGGCTGGCGCGATCCGCCGGCGGAGGCGAGCGCATCGAGCAGCCGCTCGCCGCGCGGCGTCAGCGGCAGGCGGCGAGTCGCGCCGACCTCTCCCATCACGGTAACGGCGCGGCTGTCGTTCTGGGCCAGCCGCACGATCGCCTGCGGTGCATGGGCACGGCCGGCGAGCCGCGCGACGATGGTGCGGGCGACCTCCTGCGGCTGGCGTCCCCGTACCGGCACGACGCCGACGAAGGGAATGGTGACGGTGCCGTCCTCGCCGACCACCTGCTGCGGGATGCCCGCGCTCTGCGCCAGCGCGTTGCCGACCCCGGCGCCGGGGGCGGTGGCACCGAAGAGCGCGGCGGGCGGTGCCTCCCAGATGGCGATATCGAGCGCATCGCCGACGCCGATCACCGTGCCGGTCGCGGGCACCATGCCGAACACGTCGGCGAAGCGCTGCGAGCGGGCAAAGGTCGCCGCCTGCCGCCCTGCGGCATCGTCGAGCGGCACGACGACGATACCCGTGCTGGCCGCCGGCGCGCGGGCGGCGCGATCGATCGCGCCGGTCGACGGCCCCGATCCACCGACGGTGGAACAGCCGGCCAGCAGGGCGGCCGACACGAGGAAGGCGGGCAGCAGGGCGGCACGCCGCAAGGCAGGGGCGGGCATCACAGGAACCTCTGGTAGAGCGCGGCGAGACGCGCGTGGTAACGGTCGGGCGAGAACAAGGCGGCCTGGGCAAAACCGCGGCGGACGAGGTCGGTGCGCAGGTCGGCATCGGCATCGAGCGCGCGCAGCCCGGCGGCGATCGCGGCGCTGTCATAGGGGTCGACGGTGATCGCGGCATCGCCCGCCACCTCGGGCAGCGAGGCGGTGTCCGAGCACAGCACGGGCGTGCCGAGCAGCATCGCCTCCAGCACCGGCAGCCCGAACCCTTCGTAGAGCGAGGGGAAGAGCGCCGCCTTCGCCCCGCGGATCAGGCTGACCAGCAGCGCGAACGGCGCATAGGGCAATTGGATGATCCGTCCGCGCCGCACGTCGCCGTGCATGCTGCCCTGTGCGGACCTGCCGTTGGCGAAGGCATCGAGCATGCGCAGCTCGGCCTCCGCCCGCCAGGCGCGTGCGCCGACGATGACGAGGGGCGTCGAGAGGCCGCTCGCCAGATAGGCCTCGACGATGCGGCCGACGTTCTTCTTGGGTTCGATCGATCCCCAGAACAGGAAATAGCCCTTGTAGGCGGCGCCCAGCGCGCCTTCGACGTCGCGGGCGACCTGTTCGTCGGGCAGGGCGCGCAGGCGGGCGGGGATATCGACCGACTGATAGGTGTTGGTGACGCGGTCCGGGGCGACGCCCGCAAGGTCGATGATGTCGCGCCGCGAGCATTCCGACACGGTGACCAGATGGTCCGCGCTCCGCGCCAGCTGGCGGACGAGGGCAAGGTAGCGTCGCTTGTCGTCGAGCGTCGTGTAGGGCAGCCGCAGCGGCACCAGATCGTGCAGCGTATAGAGGTTGGCGGCGCCCGGTACGCGCAGCGGCAGCGGGTATGTCCAATGGGCAAGATCGGGGGGCACGGGCATCCGCACCGCGGTGGTCTGCCCCCAGGCATGGAAGCGCCCGTGTGCGCGGCGGAACACGTCGGGCGCGTTGTAGAGCGTGTCGTGATGCGGCAGCCGCGCGGCGAACTGGCGGGCCACCACGCGTCCCGTGACGGGGATCTCGGCAGCCTGCGCCGGCCGGGGCGAGACGATGCCGGCCAGATCGCGCAGCCGGTTGGGCTTCGCGCCCGTCTCCGCGTCGAAAAAGGCGATCTCGCGCAGCAGCGGCTGGCGGGGCGAGGGCAGGCGGCCGCCGTAGAGCACCGAGGTGCGGTGGCCGAGTTGCCCGACCGCCTGCGCGAGATTGCGGGCGTAGGTGGCGACGCCCGTGCCCTTGTCCAGGCCGAGGTTGTAGCCGTCGATGAGGATGTGCGTCATCCGTACAGCGCCTTCCGGGTGAGCGGCCAGTCGCGGAAGGCACCGGCGGCGGCGGCGAGCGGCCAGGCCGGTTCGGTGGCCATGCGGGCGATCACGTCCGCCGCCTCCGGCTGGGGGAGGTGCGACAGGGCGAGGACGCGCACCGCCTCGCCGTGCGAGGTGTCGCTCGCCGCCGCCTGCGCGGCGTCCTGTCGCGGGGCGTCCTGTTGCGTGGCGTCCGGTTGCGCGGCGGGGCCGCTGCCGGGGGCGACGAAGCGGGGGTCAGCGACCATCGCCGCAGCGAGCGCATCGCAGCTGGCATGATGACGCAGCAGGGCCGCGGCCTCGCCGTCGTCGGGCATCGTGCCGTGCCACAGCAGCCAGGCGAGCGCCGCCACGTCGGGCCGCCCGGGGCTCTGCGTGGCGGCGGGGCCCTTGCGATAGGGGTGAATCGGCCATGCCGCGGGGTCGCCGCCCGCGCTCGCGATGACGAAGCGCAGGTGCTCGATCACGTCGGCGGCGGGCTCGCCCATCGCACAGGCGGTGCGATAGGCGAGTTCGGCGCGGGCGAAGTGGCCGCCTTCCTTGGCGGCATGGCCGAGCTGCACCCAATAGGAGCGCTGATAGGGGTGGAGCGCGAGTGCGGCGGCGTAGCGCGCTTCGGCACCGGCCCAATCGCGGGCATCCCGGCGCCAGTCGCCCTCGCGCACCGCCATGCGGAACCGGTCGTCGCCGAGCGCGCGGTGCTGCGCGACCTCGATCAGCGCGGCACGGTCCGCGGCGGCGGCATGGTCGACGGTGGGGGCCGCGACAAGGCCGATCGCGGTGCGGAAGCGGTCATAGGCCGCGTCGAAATCGTCGAACAGCGCGAGCCGCCCGCCGTGAAGCAGCGCGAACCGGTTGCAATGATCGCGCAGATAGCCGGGATCGTGACTGATGAGCACCATCGCCCGGTCGCCGCGCTTGCCGAACAGTTCGTGGTTGCAGCGATCGTGGAAGCGGGCGTCGCCGACGGCGCCGATCTCGTCGATCAGGAAACAATCGAATTCGATGATCATCGAGATGGCGAAAGCGAGCCGTGCCCGCATGCCCGAGGAATAGCTGCGCACCGGTTCGCGCAGGTAGCTGCCGAGTTCGGAAAAATCGGCGACGAAGGCGAGATTGCGCTGGAAATCCTGGGCATAGATGCGGCTGATGAAGCGGATGTTGTCGATCCCCGACAGCGTCGGCTGGAACGCGCCGCCGAAGGCGAGCGGCCAGGATACCGACATGTGGCGCTCGACCCGGCCCGAGGTGGGGCGCTCCGCGCCGCTGATCAGGCGGACCATCGTCGACTTGCCGGCGCCGTTGCGGCCGAGCACGCCGAGCCGCTCGCCACGGGCGAGATCGAAGGTGACGCCGTCGAGCACGACATTGTCGCCGGAGCGGGTCGGGTACACCTTGCGGACGTCGTGCAGGCGGATCATTCGGGCACCACCCGGCGCGCGACCCGTTGCGTCGTCCCGAGCGCGACGAAGGTCAGCGCGAGGCAGACGGGGATGACGTAGGCGAGATCGTAATGGGCGTGGACGCGCGGCCCGAAATAGCCCTCGCGCACGATCTCCGTGCCGTGCACCATCGGGATGTAGAGTACGTATCGCTGCGCGGCGGCGGGCAGCGCATCGACCAGGAAGGCGGCGCCCGACAGCGGAAAGATGAGGTAGGAGGCGGGATGCCAGAGCTTGTCGACGAGCTCGCTCTGGTGGCTGAGCGCGCCGAGCGTGATCGCCAGCGCGGCGCCGAACCAGGCGATCAGCAGCCAGCCGCCGACCACCTCCAGGATGTTGCGCGGCGGCTCGATCCAGCCGAGCGCGATGAACAGCAGGCTGAGCCCCGCGAACGACATGGTGGCGCCGCCGAACTCCAGCGCGACGCGGGCGATGTAGATGTCGAGCACGCGGATGTTGCGGTGGTAGAGCAGCGACAGGTTGCTCCACAGCGCGCCGATGCAGCGGCCGGGCATGTTGCGCCACAGCAGCACGCTGGAATAGCCGGTGAGCGCGAAGGCGACGATCGGCAGGTCGCTGCCGTGATAGGCCCGGGCCGCCGTCCACAGCGCCGCGACGCCGAGCGTGAACAGCATCGGCTCGACGAACAGCCACAGGAAGCCGATGTTGTGGCGGCCGTAGCGGGTCAGCATCTCGCGCAGCAGCAGCGCCGACAGGACGCGCCCCTGCACCCGCAGGCTGTGGGCAAGGGTGGTCATCCCTCGCGATGCTCGCGGATGCCGGCGAGCAGCACCGCGGCGATGCCCCAGGCGAGCAGGCCCAGCACCAGCACCGCCAGCACGCCGCCCAGGCGGCGCGGGCGGATGGGATAATCGGGCAGGCTGGGCGGCGCGATCCGCTCGACATAGGCGCGCTTGCGCCGCGCCTCGGCATGCGCATCCTGCAACGAGGCCAGCGAGGCGGCGAGCTGCTTGCCGGCAAGTTCGCTGTCGAGCTGCAGCACCTGATAGCGCGCGCCCGCCGCCGACAGCGAATGGCGCCCGCCGGCAACGCCGGACCGCCGCGCCGCGATCTCGCGCTGCAAGGTCGATGCCTGGGTGCGGAGATAGGGGATCTGCGGCGCGGCGGGGGTGAATTCCTCCATCTGCCGCAGCTGGGTGCGGACGGCGACGAGGTCGTCCTCCAGCTTCGCGATGCCCTGAAGGCGGGATTCGGCCTCCTTCTCGGGATCGACGATACCGGCGCGATTGCGATAGCCGGCAAGCGCGACGGCGGCGTCGCGGGCGCGGCGTTGCGCGGCGCGTGCGTCCGCCTCCGCCACCGCCACCGCATCGGTGCGGGCACGGGCGGAGAGGCGGTTGACCAGCGCTTCCGATCGATCCAGCAGCCGTTCGTTGATCGCGCGCGCCTGCTCCGGCGCGAAGGCGCTGACGCCGAGGTGCAGGACCTGCGTCGTCGGATCGGGCTCGACCTCCACCTTGCCCAAGTAATAATCGAAGAAGCGTTCGCGATTGGCGGGCAGCAGGCCGCCGAACCGGTCGAGCACGAAGACCGAACCGGCGGCATAGGCGCGGGTCAGCAGGCCGTCGCGATCGGCATCCGCCAGGGCGCTGCGCGATTCGAGATATTCGACGACCGCATTGCTCTCTTCGCTGGCACCGCTGAGGCCGCTGCCGCTGAGCATCTGGCCGATCGACGTCGCCGCCGCCTTGCCGGGGCTGCGCACCACGAACCGCGCCTCGGACACGTACACGTCGCTGGCGAAGAACGCGAAATAGAGGAAGGCGAGGAGCGTCGGGATGACGACCAGCGCAAGGAACAGGGGCGCGGGGCGCGGCAGGCGGGACGGCACGGGTCAGGGTTCCACGGTGAGGCTGCGACGGCTGGGCGCGGCGGTGTTGGTTGGCGTATCGGCGATCGCCGCCAGCCAGGGTGCGAGCACGGCGAAATGATCGGCCCAATCGGGCGGGCGATAGCCGTGCAGTGCGTCGATGTGCCGCTGCCGCCGGGCCGCAGCGGGATCGAGCGCGGCGATGCGGGCTTCCCACGCGCTAGCGTCGCGGGGATCGAGCAGGCAGGGGATGCCGCGGCCGACCTCGCGGAAACAGGGGAGGTCGCTGGCGATCACCGGCACGCCCAGCGCCAATGCCTCCGCCATCGGCAATCCGAAGCCCTCGGCGAGCGAGGGCATCAGCATCGCGCGCGCCCCGGCCATCAGCGCCGCGAGCGTCGCGTCGTCGCAATCGTCGAGCACGCGGATCAACCCGCCGGCCATGCCCGAGGCCTGCAGCGCGCGGCGCACGTCCGCCGACCCCCATCCCCAGCGGCCGACGATCACCAGCCGCGGTGTGGCGAGCCCCAGGCGGGCGTGGAGCCGCTGCCAGACGCGCAGCAGCAGCCGGTGGTTCTTGCGGCTTTCGATCGTGCCGACGCAGAGGAAGTAATCGCCGCCGCCACCCCCGCCGCCGCCACCCCCGCCGCCGCCACCCCCGCCGCCGCCACCCCCGCCGACGCCCGCCGCCTGCACTGCATCCGGCCGCAGTCCGGCCCCGGCCAGCGGCGCCACGGCGACCGGGGGCATGGGCAGGCCATGCCGCGCGGCATGATCGCCAAGGTCGCGCGCCACCGCGGCGCTGCCGACGATGATCCCCGCTCCCTGTGCCAGCGCCGCCGCGACGCGCCCGGTATGCCGGGCGACGGCATGGGGGCGGCAATGCTCCGGGTGCAGGATGGGGATGAGGTCGTGCAGCAGATAGACCGGCAGCAGCGCATGCCGCGCGATCCATTGCGCGTGGGCGGGAAGATCGAAATCGGTGTGTGTGACGTTGAGGTAGAGGCTGCCCGGCTGCGGACGCAACGGTGCGGCAAGCGCCCGGGCGAGATGCGCGGCGATCCGCGGACGCACAGCACCGGCGCTCTGCGCGAGCAGGTCGAACAGGCGCCGCGATGCGCCGGTCCCGATGACGCGGACGACGCCGCGATGCTGCACCACGGCGCGGGCGGTTTCGGCGAAATGCCGCGCATAGGCAAGGCAGACGCGGTCGATGCCGTTCGGCTGGCGCCCGGTCCAGCGCAGTTCGATGAGCCGCGTCACGTCGAGGAGGACGGGGGCGGCGATCGGGCAGAAGGAATGGGAGCGGTGGCCGTGCATCCTCCCTCAGACGGAGGCGCGGCGGCATAGCCTTGGTAAGGCGCGTTGATTTCGTGCGGGTGGATGGGCGTGGGGGGCGATGGGTTCGGCGGGGGGGCTGCGGCGGGCGTGCTGCCGTCCGGTTCGCCCGTCTTCTGGTTGCGCCAGCTCTGTCGGAGGCGTCATGCGGCGTGTGCGGCGCTTGTGGGTCGCTGCGCTGCGGCAGGATCAGAAGCGCGTGTCGATGCCGATGCGGATCATGCGGGGGCGTAAGGGGGTGACCTGGTCGCGGCCGGTGGCGAAGGGGGTGCCGAGGGCGAAGCGGTTGCCGCGCGTGTCGGTGAGGTTGCTGACGCTCGCGCTGAGGCCGAAGCGGGTGAAATCCAGCCGCGCGGTGAGTTCGGTGTCGAGGTAGCTGCCCTGGCGCTGGCCGAGCACCGGGCCGACGCCGAGGCGCGAGGAGCCGATGTAGCGCGCCGAGCCGTCGATGGTGAGCGCCGCGTTGCCGAGGGTGCGGGTGTAGATCGCGCCGATCCGGCCGGTGAAGCGGGCGATATTGGGGATCTGTTCGAGGCGGGCGAGCGCCATCGCGCGGGCGTTCGCACCGGGTGGGGCACCGGTCGCCGTCGCCAGCGCGACCAGTGCCTGCGAAGGCTCCTCGATGCGGCCGTCGTTGTAGGTCGCACCGCCTTCGATGCGCAGGCCGGCCAGCGGCCGCACCCCTGCCGCGGCCTCGATCGTCCACAGCCGGCCGTTGCCGATGTTGGCGGTGCTCGGCAGGCCGGAGCCATCGATGAAGTCGGCCTGGATCTCGCGCCAGGCGGCCCGCGCGACGGTCATGCTGAGGTCGATACGGCGGGCGGTGTGGCGGAGGCCGGCTTCGATCGTGGCGACCCGATCGTTGCGGAACTGGCGGACGAAATCGCCCTCGATCGCGAGGCCGCCGGGCCGGAACCCCTGCTGGTAGCGGACGAACAGCTTGGACCCCCGAGCCACGTCGACGAGCAGCGCGGCGGCGGGCAGCACGATCGTCTGCGACCGGCGTGCCGGCGCATCGTCGCGCAGCGCCGCCACGGCCGGCGACACATCCTCGCCGCGCCCCTCCAGCGTCGAGCGGGTGGCGCGCAGCCCGGCGGTGGCGAGCAGGCCGGGCAGGGGACGGATGCTGCCCTCGCCATAAGCGGTCCATTCCGTCACGCCGTTTTCCACCCCCGTGGTCGGCGCGGGCCGATCGGGGGCGCCGATCAGCCGGCGCAGCACCGTGCGATTGTGGATGTAGCTGATGCCGCCGAGCCACCCCGAACCATCCGCGGCACTGCGCCAGAGGCGGGTTTCATGCGCCTGCATGCGCGTCCGGTTGCTTTGCACGAACACGCGGTCGGGGCCGCCGGCCGCCGTCGCATCGTACCGTTCGAGCAGGTCGTGAGCGGTGATGCCGCTGGTGGAGCGCAGGTGCACGTCGCCGATCGTGCCGGCGAGGATCGCCTGCGCCTGGCCGTAGTCGGCGCGAAAGCCTTCGGTGACCGCGGCGAGGCGGGAGAGCGGCGCACCGGTGCGGTCGGCATATTGGCTGTCGGCGCCGCGGATCCGCTGGCCGAGGCCGACGAGTTCGGCGCTCCAGTCCGTCCCGAGCGCGAGATGGGCCGTCGCCCGCCCGCCCTGGATGCGGGTGCGGTTGACGTCGGTGCGGGCGAGCAGCGGCTTGTCGATATAGCCCCCCTCGGTGGCGGCATTGGCGACGAGGCGGATCGCGAGCCGGTCCGCGACGATCGGGGCGTTGAGCACCGCCTGCGTGTCCAGCCCCGGCTGGCCGTGCGCGGTCGCCGAGGCTCCCACCACCACCGATCCGCTGGTGGTGGCGAGGTCGACCGGGTTGGGCACCAGGCGGATGATGCCGCCGAGCGAGCCGGCGCCGTACAGCGTGCCCTGCGGCCCCTCCAGCACCTCCACCGCGGCGAGGTCGGCGAGGCGCAGGTCCGGGTCCGGCGCGTTGTAGCTGAGCCGCAGGTCGCCGTAATATTGGCCGACCGTCGCCTGCGTCGGGCCGGTGAAGCTGGAATCGGCGATGCCGCGGATGAACAGCTTGTTGCGGCCGGCGCCGAGATAGGTCGAGGTGACACTGGTGAGCCGCTGGACCAGGCGCTCGGTGCCGCCGGTGCCGCCGCGTTCCAGCTCGACCCCCGGCACGCGCGCCACCTGGCCGGCGAACTGATCGCGGGTGGTGTCGCGCTTGCTGGCGATGACGACGATGTCGGGATCGGGCGCCGGATCGGGTGGCGGCGCCGCGACGGGCGGCGGCGTGCGGCGCGGTCGCGGCGGCGGGGCCACGGCGGGGCGGAGCCGCCAGCCGACCGCGCCGACCCGCTCCACG
>NZ_JBZFLF010000014.1:0-25051 GCF_058313455.1 Sphingomonas sp. SP5
GAAAGAACGGCCGCAGCCGCTCAATCTGCTCGTCCGTCAGCCAAAACAGGTCGCTCATCCCGGTCTCCTCGCGGAGCCTGAATCAGATCGCGACGCTCATATCAATGGGTCCTGACCCTAGCAATCTTCGGATCCTGTTCAGCCTCGACGACGACCCAGCCGTCGTAATTCGCGTCCTGCAGAGCAGCAATAAGTCGACCGAAATCGTAATCGCCGTCACCCGGTGTAGTGAACATCCCTGCCAGCACACCGCCGAGGAAGCTACCATCCCGCTGCGTGACGCTTGCATGTCGTGCGAGCCGCACGTCCTTTGCGTGAATATGGGCGACCCGCTCCGGCCAGGTCCGCGTTACACCCACCGGATCGATCTTACCCAACACGGCATGGCCGGTGTCGAGCGTCAGCCGGACACCCTCACCCGTCACGGATATCAGGTGATCGAGATCCGATGCCGTTTCCACGACGGTGCCGAGATGATGGTGATAGGCTAGCGTGAAGCCACGTCGTGACAAACGATCCGCGACGCGGTCCAGCCGCCGTCCAAAGGTCAACCAATCGGTTTTCGCCAACCGCGGCTGCATGGACATCGGATGAGCGGCATCGGTGTGAACGGCATTGCTGGTTTCGGCAAGGATCACGACATCGGCGCCCGCCGCAGCTAGGAGATCGAGGTGCCCCGCCATCGCGTCGAGTTCGGCATCGGCATCGCGCAGGAGCAGCGATGTCCCATACCACCCGCCGACGACCGAGAGGTCGTATGCCGCCATGGTGCGCACGAGCGTCGCCGGCTCACGCGGGAACAAATGGCCGAGTTCAACTCCTTCAAAGCCGATCGCCTGCGCATCGGACAGGATCGTCTCAAGCGTCGTGCCGGCACCCAGCGAGGGCAGGTCGTCGTTGACCCAGCCGATGGGGCTTACCCCCCAACGGATCGTCATGACGGGCGCTCGCAGGCGAGGCTCCCGGCAGGAATTGCGACGTACCAGGAATGCCCCCCACTGACGGTTTCACGCGCGGGGTCGGTCGAGATGACGATGACAGAGACGCCACCGCCGTCGCGTGCGCGCGTCAGCGCCGGACCAAGTGCGGCAACGCCGTCGACCTGCTCGGCCGAGGCGCCGAGACTGCGCGCATGCGCGACGAAGTCGATGTAAGGCGCCCGGTCGTCCATCAGAGTGCCGAATCGTGGTCCGCCGCAAGCGCGCTGGAGACGATCGATGCAGCCGAAGCCGCGGTTGTCGACGAGTACCAGCGTCATCCGCACGCCCATCGCCACGGCCGTCGCCAGTTCCGCATTCAGCATCAGGTAACTGCCGTCGCCGACCAGCACGACGATCTCGCGATCCGGCATCGCCAATGCCGCGCCGAGGCCACCGGCAACCTCATATCCCATGCACGAATAGCCATATTCGGCGTGGTAGCTGCCGGCCCGCAACGGTCGCCACAGTTTGTGCAGTTCGCCCGGCAACCCGCCGGCGGCGCAGACGACGACCGTGTCAACACTCGCATGGTGCCACACCGCACCCACGACCTGTCCGTCGGACGGCAGGTGCCCGTCCGGCGCCACGGCGCGCTCCCAGGCAAGGCCCCAATCCTCCCGCGCGCAGCGAATCGCATTCATCCAAGCGGCAGGTGTGTGCCAAGTTCCGAGGGCATCACGCAAGGCCTCGATCGTCACCGCCGCGTCGCCCACGACCGGCCACGCATCATGCTTGCCCGCGTCGTGCAGCGCGACATTGACCTGGAACACGGCGGCATCGTGCGCGAACAGCGTGCGCGATCCCGTAGTGAAATCCTGGAGCCGCGTGCCGATCGCGATCACGACGTCGGCTGCCATCGCGGCGCAGTTGGCAGCGGCGGAGCCGGTCACCCCGATGCCGCCGAGCGCCTGGGGATGATCCCAGCACAATGCTCCTTTCCCCGCCTGCGTCTCCGCCACTGGGATACCGGCGGCAGCAGCAAGATCCGCCAGTGCCGTTTCGGCACGGGCATAGAGAACACCGCCACCCGCAACGATCAACGGCGCACGGGCTGCCTCGACGGCCTCCACCAAGCGCGCCAGCTCACCCGCGTCCGGTGCGGGGCGACGGCGATGCCACAGGCGCTCGCGAAAGAACGTGGCGGGATAGTCGAACGCCTCAGCCTGCACATCCTGGCAAAGGCTCAGCGTCACGGGGCCGCACGCGGCAGGGTCGGTCAGCACCGCCATCGCGCGCGGCAAGGCGTCGAGCAATTGCTCGGGCCGCACGATCCGGTCGAACAGCCGCGACACGGGCCGAAAGCAATCGTTGGCGCTGACCGTCGCATCCGCGAAGCTTTCGACCTGTTGCAGCACCGGGTCGGGGCGTCGACTTGCGAACACATCGCCCGGCAGGAACAGCACCGGCAGCCGGTTGACGTGCGCCAGCGCCGCCGCCGTCACCATGTTGGTCGCGCCCGGGCCGATCGAACTGGTGCAGGCCATCGCCCGTTCCCGGCGCAGCGCCTTGGCATAGCCGATCGCAGCATGGGCCATGCCCTGTTCGCTATGCGCCCGCCACGTCGGCAGCGCATCACCAGCCTCGGCCAGCGCCTTGCCGAGCGCGGCGACGTTGCCATGACCGAAGATCGCCCAAACCGCGGCGAAATAGGGCACGATATGACCCTCGACGTCGACACGTTGCGCCGCCATCCAGCGCACTAGCGCCTGAGCGGCGGTTAGCCGGATCGTGTCCCTATTGGTCACGGCACCACCCCTGGTCGCGCATGCGCCTGCGCGCTGCGCCAAGCCTCGACCAGCACCCGGAAATTGTCGGCGATCGCCGTTTGCGCCGCTTCGGCGTCGATCGTCCCCGTCAGCCATTGCGCCGCCACCGCATTCCAGATCGTGCGGCCGACCGCAAATCCCTTGACGATCGAATAGGCCGCCGCCGTGGAAAATCGTTCGAGCAGGACGGCGGGTGCCGCCGACAGGCCAAGCAACAATACGCCCTGGCAATCGGGATCGTGGCGGGCGATCACCGCCGCGATCGCGTTCCAGGCGGCGGCATCACCTGCCGGCTCCAGCTTCCACCAATCGGGATAGATGCCGCGACGATACAGATGCTCCAGGACGTCCGCCGTCGTTCGCGGCGTCACCGCGCCGTGTGCGGAGACGATGACCTCTATCAGCAACTCGTGACGCGTCGCGCGGCACGCCTCGAACAGCCGCAGCAATCGCTCGTCTTGTAGCGCACGCAGGTCGGCGGGATCGTCGGTGCGATAGTAGACCAGGCATTTGACCACCTGCGTCACCGGCCAGGCGCGCAAGGCAACCGCCGGATCAGGGCCGCCCTCGAACTGCAACGGGCGCGATCCCGGCACCTCGATCGGCCGACCGGTCCAATAGGGCAGGTCGGCCGCGGCTTCGAGCGCACGCGCGCCGTCACCGCCATCGAGCAGCACACCGAAGGACGGATCGCCCGCCGCCAGCCGGTGCGTCGCGGCGAGCACCAGTTCCTTGAAGCCGGCGATGCGGCCGCGCGTTTCTTCGCCCAGTTCGCGGACCAGATGGTCGAACTGCGTGCGGTGATCGACTGCCAGCACGGTGAGCGCCGCATAGCGGCGTGGCCGATGTGCCACCCAGTGCCGCTGTTCTAGCGCGCGATCGTCGCGCAGGCGCGACGGCAGCGCATCGCGGGTGAGGACGTCCTGCAATTCCTGCCACCCTGGCATGGCCGGTGCGCAGCCATGGCGCGAGACGACCAGCGCTCCGCATGCATTGCCCCAGGCACCGGCGGTGGACAGCGATTCGCTACGTAACCATGCACGCAGGAATCCTGCCATGAACGCATCGCCGGCGCCCAGCGCATTGAACACCTCGACCGGATAACCCGGTACGACCAGCGCATCGGTCAGCTCCACGGGGATGGCGCCCTCGAACACCGTACATCCGGCCGCCGCTCGTTTCAGCACGATGGGCGCGTCGGTCATGTCGCGGATCGTCAGCAGCGCAGCGCGCGTGTCGAGCGAGCCGCCTAGGATATGGATCTCCTGCTCCGTCCCGACCACAAGGTCGACACACGTCAGCGCCCGCTGCAGCGTGGCGGTGACACCGCCATCGGCAACGAAGCGGTTCTCGCCCATGTCGCGCGGCGTCAGCCCCCAAAGCACGGGCCGGAAATCCACGTCGAACGCCACGCGGCCGCCACTTTCGCGCATCAGCCGCGCGGCATGCAGGCTGGCTGCGAACACCCGCGGCTGCGACAGATGCGTACCGTTGATGAGCAAAGCACCGGCAGTGGCGATAAACTGAGGATCGACGTCCGCCACCGACAAGGCCATGTCGGCGCAATTCTCGCGATAGAAGATCAGCGGAAAGTTTTCGGCATCGCGGATGCCGAGCAGCACCAGCGCGGTCAACCGATCGGGATCGGTGAGCACACCTCGGGTCGACACCCCCTCGCGGATCAGCTGTTCGCGGATGAAACGGCCCATGTGGTCGTCGCCCACCTTGGTCAATACCGCGCTGGCGAGGCCGAGCCGAGCGGCGCCGATAGCCGTATTCGTCGGGCTGCCGCCGACATATTTGGCGAAGCTCGCCATGTCCTCCAGCCGGCCGCCAACCTGTTCACCATACAGGTCGGCGCAGGAACGGCCGACAGTGATGAGGTCCAGGGTGCGCCTCGCCGCACGTGCAGGGTCGTCGTTCCACGCCGTCACGGCCGGCAGACATATGGCCGTTTCGTTCCCACGACAACGCCGCTCTTGCGATATGGCAGGTGCAATGAGATGGAAGCGTCGAAACGCAGGGAGGATCGCACGTGCATGCCGTGGCGCTGATCGGCGCGGGACGGATCGGGGCGGTCCATGCCGCCAACATCGCCGCCCATCCCCGGTTGCGGCTGGTCTGCGTCATCGACACGGCTGCGGGTCATGCCGCAGCCTTGGCTGCGCACAGCGGCGCGGACGTGGCATATGACATCGCCGCGCTCGACGGCCGGACCTTGGCGGGCGTGGTGATCGCCAGTCCTACCGCGACGCATGTCGACTACATGCTTGCCGCCGCGGAGGCAGGCCTCGCCGTGCTCTGCGAGAAGCCGATCGATCTCGACCTGTCGCGCGCCCGTGCCGCCGCCGATCGGGTTGAGACGACGGGCGCGCGCGTGCTGCTCGGGTTCAACCGCCGCTTCGATCCACATGTCGCGGTTCTACGGAACCGTTTGGTGGCAGGCGAGATCGGCAGCATCGAAACGCTGCATATCGTGAGCCACGATCCCGCACCGCCGCCGATCGATTATGTGCGCGGCTCGGGCGGGCTGTTCCGCGACATGGTGATCCATGATTTCGACATGGCGCGCTGGTTGCTGGGCGCGGAGCCGGTCGGCGTCTTCGCGACGGCCGCCTGCCTAGTCGATCCCGCGATCGGCGAAGCGGGCGATGTCGACACCGCGCGCATTGTGCTGCGCACGGAGGACGGGCGGCTCTGCTCGATCAGTTCGACGCGGCGCAGCGGCTATGGTTACGACCAGCGGATCGAGGCTTATGGCGCCCGCGGCATGCTGCGCGTCGGCAATGTCCGCGAGACCGAGGTCGAGGGGTGGAACGACGCCGGTGGCCGCATCGACCGAGCGCAGCACTTCTTCCTCGATCGGTACGCCGCCGCTTACCAACGAGAGATGGACCATTTCGCGCAGGTGATCGACGGCGCCGCGCCCGCGATCACCCCGCGCGACGGCGTCGCAGCGCTCGCAGTCGCGGAGGCCGCCGAACGGTCGATGGCCTCAGGGCGGATGGAAGTACCCGACGCCTAGCCGGCGGCTCGTCCGAAGGACGGCGGCCGATCCGCGGCGGCGCGCCCGAATGCCCGATTGGGTTGACGGCCCATGCGAAAGACGAGGCGCCCGCCCGAGGCCAAATCGGCATGCGCGATCCAGCTCTTCGTCCAGGGCTGGCCGTTCCACGTCACGTTTTGCACGTAGACTGCCTCCGGCCCGATACCTGGGGCCTCGATCGTCACACGCCGGCCGCCGCCGACGTCGAGCGTCGCCTGCGGGAACAGCGGCGCGCCGAAGACGTAGACCGCACTGACCGGATCGACGGGATAGAGGCCGAGCGCGCTCATCAGGTACCAGGCGCTCATTTGCCCACAATCCTCGTTCCCGGAAAGCCCGTCAGGCGCCGCGCGATACTGACAAGCGAGCAGCATCCGGACGCGTGCCTGCGTCTTCCATGCCGCGCCGCAATAGGCATAGAGGTAGGCGACGTGATGACTCGGCTCGTTGCCATGCGCATATTGGCCGACCAGGCCGGTGATGTCGGGTACTGATGCGCCGGCGATCGTGCTGTCCGCGGCGAACAGCGCGTCGAGCTTCGCCTCGAACGCGGCATCGCCGCCGAACAGGTCGATCAGTCCGTAGACGTCGTGCTGCGGCAGGAAGGTCGCCTGCCACGCATTGCATTCGGTAAAGTCGCGCCAGTGGGCCGTGTCGTGGCCAAGTGCACTCGGGTCGAACGGTTCCGCCCAACGACCGTCAGCGAGGCGCGGGCGCATGAAACCTGCATTCGCGTCGAACAGGTTGCGATAGTTGCGGCTGCGCGCGCGCAGCCGTGCCGCGTCCTCGGCCGCCCCTGCCGCGTCGGCGATCGTCGCCATGGCCCAATCGTCATAGGCATATTCCAGCGTCTTGCTGGCTGCTTCTGCGACATGGTCGCTGGGGATGAAGCCCAGCTGCCGGTACGGCCCCAAGCCCTTCACGTCGCGATCGAACGCCAATTCGCGGAAACGCGGCCAGGCCGCCGCATAGTCGATTCCAGGCACGCGCTTGGCGGCCGCCTCCGCGATCACCACCGCGGAATGCCAACCGATCATGCAATGCGTCTCGATACCCTGCAGCGGCCAGACCGGCGGACCATAGCGGCTCTCATTCGCCATCCGGACGAGGCCACGGACGAGATCAGCATTGCGCTCGGGCTGCACCAGCGTCAGCAGCGGATGCAGCGTGCGATAGGTGTCCCACAGAGAATAGGTACTGTAGTTGCGCGTACCCGCCGGCACGGTGTGCACGGCGGTGTCCATGCCGCGGTACCGCCCGTCGACATCCGAGAACAGCGTCGGGGCGAGCAATGCATGATAGGCGGCGGTGTAAAAGATGCGGCGCTCTACGGCGCTACCTCCCGCTACGGTCAATTTGCCCAATTCTGTCGCCCACGCCTGCCTTGCGGCTTCGCGCACTCGATCGAAGTCCCAGTCGGGCAGCTCGGCGTCGAGGTTGCGCAGCGCTCCGGCCACGTCGACGCCCGACAAGGCGACCTTTACCAGCAGCGGCGCGGCGCCCGCGTCGGGGAACATCAGCGCGACCTTCAGCGCTGCACCCGCCACGTCGTTGCCGGCGACTGCCCGGTCGTTGCTGTAGAAGCGTGCCTCGGCGAAGGGGCGCGAGACCCGAAGGGCGAAATGGATGACCCGCCCACCTGCCCATTGCTGCACCCGACGGCTGCCCACCAGCGTGTCGCGGCCGACGAGCCGCAGCGAGGCATCAGTGATCGGAGTGGGGCGCGGCGGGTCGAAGCCGATGCTGGCAGGGTCGGGTTCGTCGCGGTTGCCGTGGGAGAAATCTATCAGCAGGTGGCCCGCGACGGGGAATCGATAGCGATGCACCCCGACACGATCGGTGACGGTCAGTTCCGCGGCGATGCCGCTGCCGGGGAAGCGCACCGCATAATAGCCCGGCGAGGCGTGCTCATCGGCGTGGGAGAAGCGCTGGCGGTAGCTGCCCTCCGGCCGCTCCCGCGATCCCGGCTCCAACACCACCGGCCCGGTGCGCGGCACCACCAGCACGTCGAGCAGATCGCCCACGCCCGTGCCGGACAGGTGGGTATGGCTGAACCCGAGGATGGACGTGTCGTCGTGGTGATAGCCCGAGCACGCATCCCATCGCGCATTGTCCGTGTCCGGCCCCAGCTGTACCATGCCGAACGGCCGCGTCGCGCCAGGATAGGTATGGCCGTGGCCGCCGGTGCCGATGAACGGGTCGACGAGCGCGCACGGATCGTCCGTGCCGGACGCAGCGGAGGCGGGCAGCGCCGCCGCCAGCGATGCGATGCCAGTCCCCGCGATCACGGAGCGGCGGTCGAGGGACAGGTCAGCGGACATAGATGGGATTCCCGATCAACCAGAGGCGTCCGTCGCCGCGCAGCACGTCGACCCGGAACCATTGCCGCGCACCATTGCGCAGGCGCAACGGCATATCAGCACGCTCGCCGACGATCGCGATCGGGACACCCTGTCGCCGACCGTCTACGGTCAGTGCCAGGCGGCCACCGGCGACGCCCGCGACATGCGCGAGAGCATCGATCGCCCCGCGTGCCCGCGGCAGCGTACCGCCCATCGCGACCGTGGCGCCGCCGCGGGTCGCCCTAAGGTCGAGCACCCGCCCCCGCCCTTCGTCCAGATCGACGAACACGCGGCCCGATCGCAGCCCCTTGAGGATGCTGCCTTGCGACAGTTGGTCGGCATGGATCACCGTGGCGATGCTGCCGATCGCCGCCTGCGGGCCGATCGGCGAAGCACCACGATACTGGATCGCGTCGTGATTGTCCGATCCGGCGACGCCGGCGAGCCGATAGCCACGATCGAGGAGCGCTTCCCAATAGCGTACCTGCTTCGTCACCGCCGCCTCGCGGTTGCCCGGCGTCTCGATGGTAGAGCCGCCGTTGACGACTTCGATCGCGTCGACCTGCGTATAGTCTGTATCGCGCGGTGCCCAGCCGCAACCCAAGCAGTCCTCGCCGGTCGGCCGCGATGGGTGATTGATCGTCAGGAAGCCGCCGGTCCGGTGGGCGCTTGCCAGCAGCATCGCCATCGTCTCCGCGCCCGGTCGGCCGACATCGGTTTCCAGCGGCCCCATGTAACCAAGTAGATTGGCATGGCCATCGCGCGTCGTCAGCTCGCGCCCGGGCAACAGCAGCAGCGTGTCGAAATGCGGCTGAAGATAGCCCATTTCGATGAAATGCGAGGTGACGTTGTGGTCGGTGAGCGCAACGAAGTCCAAGCCGTGCGCCGCCGCTTCCTGGAACGTGTAGAATGGTGGGCATGGCGCCTCGCGCCCGGCATAGCTGCGGCAGCGCGCATCGCTCTGACCGCTGTGCGTGTGAAGGTCGCCCCGGTACCAGCCGGCATCGGCACGGATCGGCGTGGCCGCAAAAGCGACCTCGTCGAGATCGGACGCCTTGGAGAACCAGATGCGGGCGGACCAATGCGCGATATCGCCGGCGCGGATGCTGGGGACGGCCATCAGGATACGCCAATGCCCCGCCGGGATCGGCCCCGGCAGGAACGACGGGCTGGCGAACGCTTCGCCGATCGAGAACGCATATTTGGTGCCGCCGCCCCAGCCGCGTACACGCTGCGGGTCGGCGACGCCCAGGGTGATCGTGACGCCACGATCGCGCCCGTCATAGACGAAGACGACGCGGACCTGCGCCGTGCCGGCCGGCACCTCGAAACCGAGATCGCGCGTCGTGGCACGATCGGCGGCACTGACCGTGCCCGACAGCACGGCATCGGGCGGCCGGTCGAATGCGGCGGCCGCAGGAGCTGCCATCAGCACCAGCCAAACCAGCAGAAGCCACCGCGCCATCGCCGTTCCCCTTACCGTGTCGCCTGCATCGACCTACATCTTCATCGTCAGACTGAACTGGAACACCCGGCCCGTCTTCATATAGCCGCCGTTGCGATCATTGGAGATATAGGTCCGTTCCTTGCCCACCGTCGCCCAATAGGTGTGCTGGTCGAGCAGGTTACGCGCCGAGACGCCGACCTCAAGATTGTCGGTCACTTCATAGGCGAGCCCGAAGTTCAGCTCGCCGACCGGCTGGACGTAGATGTCGGGCTGCGTATCCTGCACCGTCGCCAGGATGCGCCCGGTGTAATTGTACCACAGGTTGGTGCGGAAACCGCCGCCCGCGTAGAAGACTTCGGCATTGTAGATGATGTCGGGGGCCTGCGGCAGGCTGGTCGTACGAATGTCGGTCGCCGCGATCTGATAGGTGGCGCGCGTCTGCTGGTAGGTGACGTTGCCGCCGACGCCGAAATTGCCGAGCATACCGCCGCCGACGAGGTCGCCGAGTGTGAAGCGGCCCGACGCCTCGACGCCCTTGGCATTCCCGCTGCGGCCGTTGGCCGTCTGGACGAACAGGAAGGTATTGCCGTTGGCATCGGTACCACCCGGCACGCCGACCGAGCGAGTGCCCGATGGCACCAGCACGTTCTTCAAGTCCTTGTAATAGAGCGCGAGCTGGAAATATCGCCCGACGCCGCCGTAGTAATCGACACCGGCATCGTAGCTCCAAGCCTCGACCGGCTTGAGATCCGGATTGGGACGGGTGACGGTGATGACGCCGCCGCTCGGATCGCTGAAGCGCGTCGGCCCGGCGAGCAGATCGAAGGCCGGACGCGAATAGCTGGAGCGCACCGAGGCTCGCACGACGAAACGATCGTCCGGCTTCCACGCCGCAAGCAGCGACGGGTCGAGATGATCGTAGGAACGGCCGGCGTTGATGAAGGCCGTGCCGGAGAAATAGCGTGCGGAGAAGCTGTTGTCCTCGTAGCGGATGCCCGGCATCACCTCGAGCGCACCGGCCTTCACCGTCGCGGTGGCATAGATCGCTTTGCGCTTTTCGGTCCCGTCGAGCAGCCCCTGGTTGATTGTCGCGGCTGGAACCGCGCCGACGTTGATATACTGGCTGACCTGCGAATCGAGCTGGCTGCGCGACAGCACCTTGATCGGCCGCGCCGGATAATAGCTGAGGAAATCGGTCAGTACGTCACCAAAATATTGTCCGACGGTCGGCCCCTGTATCGTTCCCGCCTGCAAGGGGGTGAGGAAGCGATAGCGCGTCGTATCCGGCTGAAGGCTGCGGCCGGTACGGTGCGAATCTTCGTACAGGCCGCCGACCGCGACACTGGCGAGCAGCCCCTCGCCCTCCCAGCCGACGCTGCCCTTCACCGTCTTCTTGTTTTCCGACAAATAGTCGTAGCCCTGCTGGATATAAAGCTGGGTCGGCCGATCGAGCGTCGCGACATAGGCGGTGGCCCCCGACGACAGCACGGGACGCGGCGAACGCGGGTTCGACAGATCGACGTTTACGCCCTCGGTCGCGGCACCCGTATTCCCCGGTGCGCCGTTATAGGCGATGCCGCGGAATGCCGCTTCGATACGGGTCGGCTGGTCGAAGCGGCCGTCTGCATAGGCCCCTTCGAGCGAGGCGGTGAAGCCGTTCCAGTGCGCGCGCGCGCCCAGCTGCACCGATAGCAGCTCCTGCTCGACATCCTCGGTGCGGAAGTAGCTCGCCGGGTTGATCCCGAGCGGCGTGTAGACACCCGCCGCATTATACGCCCCCCCGTTCGGGTTGGCCTGACCGCGGGTCAACTCGTTGCGCAACGCGGTCTGATTCATGGTATTGGTGTTGTTGTACGTCGCGTAATTGACGCGGGCGAACAGGTCGACGGGCTCGCTCTTGAAGTCGAATGACACCGTCGCACCGTAGCGCTTGATCTCGTTGTTGTAGAAATTCCATTGGATGCCATCGGCGGCAAGCCGGCCGCCGCTCGCCAACACGTTGCGCGCCGTGTTGCTGGTCGCGTTCAGCGCCTTGTAGTCGTTCTGGACAGCGGTCGATTCGGCGGCGTTGGCACGCTCCTCGTAATAGCCGGCGACATAGACGCCGAACTGACCGTTGCTGCCGAAGCGGCGCGCGGCGTCGATGCCGACTGCGCCACCCAGCCCCTTCTGCTTGCGGTCGAGCGCAAGTTGCGCACCCTGCGTCAATACGCGGGCGCGAGTGAAGGAGCGGCTGAAGTCGAACGCGGTCGGTGAGCGCAAGTCGACGATACCGGCGATCGCGTCCGAATCCTTCGCTGCGCCGGGCGTCTTGTCGGTGGCGATGCCGCCGATCGCGAACGGCGAAAACAGGTTGAGCGAGATCGCGCGCGACGTGCCCGCCACCTGCGGCAGGCGTAGGCCGTCCAGCGTGTAGGCGTTGTAGCTGGTGTCGAAGCCGCGGATCGATACGAACTGAGCCTCACCGGTCGCGCTCTGGTTTCGCCCCTGGTCGCGGCTTACCGACACGCCCGGCAGCATCTTGGCCAGATCGGCGACGCCGGTCTGCGAATTGATCGCGACGTCGCCCGTGGTGACGATATCGACCGTGCCGATCGCATCACGCTCCTCGTTGAGCGCGGTGCGCTGGCGCTTGCCGTTGACCACGATGTCGTCGGTCAATGCCTGGCTGGCGGTCTGAGCCGGGTCCGTGTCCGTGACCGCGGCATCGGCAGTCTGCGCGCCGGCCAGCGGCACCGTCTGCGCCACGGCAGGTGCGACGATCATGACGGCAGCCCCCCCCCACCGCTCCCGAAAGAAGACGCACCTTGGCTTCGTGAAGTCGCATACCATCCCCCTGCATCGCCTCGTCGGTCCGATCCGGACCGTGCTGCCGCGGCGCTAGAGAACATATTGGACAGATTTATGTCAATTTGATTTTTTCATGCTAATAAGTTTTTGAACATGACGTTTCAAAATGTCCCTGCCCAGCAACGTCAGGACGCATCGGCACCTGCCCCCGCCTGCCTGCGGTCGCGCCGCGCCGCGCTGCGTTCCTGCTCATAGGCCAGGCCGACGACCAGCGCCTGCGCGACGCACAACGAGGCGGACAAGGAGCGGAAACCGCGCACTTGCGACTCACGCACGATCAGCGCCTGCGTGGCGAGCTTGGCGATCGGACTGGTCAGACTGTCGGAGATCGCCAGCACCTTGGTACCGGCCGCGACTGCCGCCTCGACCGCGCTGATCGTCTCGGCCGCGTAGGAATGATAGCTGATCGCGATCAGCAGATCGCGCGACGACATGGCGCGAAACTGCTGGAAGGCCAGGCCGCCGACCCCGTCGATCAGCATGGTCGGCTTACCGGCCTGCGGGATGGCATAGGCAAGATAGGCCGCAACGGGGAACGCCCGGCGCATGCCGGCCAGGTGAACGACCTGCGCCTTGCGGATCAGTGCCACGGCATCGGCGAGCCCGTCCTGGCCGATGGTCGCGCGCGTGTTCTGGAGCGCCGCCACATCGCCTTCGGTGAATTCATCGATCAACACGCCGACACCGCCCGCCGATACCGAATGATCGACGCTGGCGTTGAACCGGTGGACACGTTCGCCATAACCGAGCGATGCGTTCGTCGCGAGCAGGCTGTCGCGTAACAGCCGCTGCATCGGACCCGCGCCCGTATAACCCAGCGACTTGGCGAAACGCACGATCGCCGATGGCTGCGCGCCCGAACGCTCCGCAATCACCGCGAGCGTCTGCAACGCCATGTCGTCGGGATGGTCCAGCACGTAGCGCGCAACGTGCTGCAACCGCTTGCTGAAGCCATCATAGCGCGCAAGGATCGTATCGCGCAGGTCTTCGGCCGTCGCAGGCGCCGATCCCGCATCATCCGTAACAGGGGTTTCCATGATGACGGATCATAGGATCGGCGGTCGCGAATACAACGCGGATTTGTGGAATGGAATTTCCATATTGACAAAGTTCGGCAAATATCTGTCTATATCGCCATGGGTGCAAGCGGGGGCAGCGCGGTGGACGACGACAGGATTCCGTCGTGACGGCGATGACGGGGCCGGTGACGAACTCCGTCCGACCGGCGCGGCTGATCGGCCTTGCCGGTGCCCTGTCCGCCAATCTGCTCAACATGATCGGCATCGGCCCGTTCATCACCATTCCGCTGGCGCTGGCCGCGATGGGCGGACCACAGGCGTTGCTGGGCTGGCTGCTCGGTGCCCTGCTGTGCCTGTGCGACGGTCTCGTCTGGGCGGAACTCGGCGCGGCCCTTCCCCGCTCGGGCGGGCCGTTCCACTATCTGCGCGAAGCCTATGGGCCGGCGAGGCTCGGGCGCCTGTTCGGCTTTCTCTACCTCTGGCAGACGCTGCTGATCGGCCCGATGTCGATCGCTTCGGGGACGGTCGGCCTGGCCCATTACGCGACCTTCCTCTGGCCGACGTTGACCGGATGGGGCGTGACGGCGCTGGCTGCGGCCGTCTGCCTGGTGAACACCGCGCTGTTGTGGCGCGACGTGCGGGCGATCGAGCGGCTCTCGATCGCGATCGGGGCGATCGTGATCGGCGCCTGTCTGTGGATCATTGTCAGCGGCGCGTTGCATTTCGACGCGGCCCGCGCCTTCAGCTTCCCCGCACATGCCTTCGCTCCCTCGTCGGCCTTCTGGCTGGGCCTTGGATCGGCGACGCTGATCGGTGTCTATGACTATGGCGGGTACAATGCCGCCTGCATGCTCGGCGGCGAAATCCGTGAGCCGCGGCGGACCATCCCCCGTGCAGTGCTGATCTCCATCCCGCTCGTCGCGGCGCTGTATATCGGATTGAACCTGTCGATCCTCGGCGTCCTGCCCTGGCAGCAGGCGATGAAGAGCCAGGCCGTGGTCGCCGATTTCATGCAGGCGCTCTATGGCCATGCAGGCGGCGTCACGGTCGCCGTCCTGATCCTGATCGCCAGCTGGGCATCGGCGCTGATCGTGCTGCTCGGCTATTCGCGGGTGCCTTACGCAGCCGCGTTAGAGGGCGAATTCTTCGGCGCCTTCGCCCGGCTGCATCCCCGCGGCCGGTTTCCCACGGTGGCGCTGATGTTCATGGGCATCGCTTCCGCCGCCGCCTGCCTCGTCAGCCTCGACAATCTGATCGCGGCGTTGATCGTGGTGCAGACGCTGTTCCAATATACCGCGCAATGTTTCGCGGTTGTCGCGCTGCGCCGCCGCCGTCGCGCGGCGGGCGAGGACAGCTTCCGCATGCCGCTTTATCCGCTGCCGGTGGTGGTCACGCTGATCGGCTGGCTGTTCATCGTCGGCACCAGCCGCCCGGTCCATATCCTTGGCGGACTCGGTGCCATGGCAGTGGGCACCATCGTCTTTCTGGCGCTCGCCCGCCGCCGCGCAAGTTGGCCCTTCGCATGACCCGGTTCCGTTACGATGTCGCATCGGTCGGCGAGATCTATGTCGATCACGTGTTCAGCGGCTTTGCCGCCTGGCCGCAGCCGGGCGAGGAGGTCGTGACCGACGCCTATATCCGCGCCATCGGCGGCGGCGCTGCGGCGACCGCATGTGGTCTGGCCCGCCTGGGTCGGCGCGTTGCGCTGGTCGGTCTGGTCGGCGCCGACGATCGCGAATGGTTCGCGCGCGGCCTCGCGGGCTTCGGCGTGGCGGAGGACGGGCTGGCCGTAGGCGATGGAGCGAGCGGCACCACGATCAGCGTATCGACCGCCGAGGATCGCTCCTTCTTCACCCATGCCGGCGTCAACCGGAATGTCGGCGCGCTCGCCGCCGGGGCCGGCCTCGCGACGTTGATGCAGGCCCGGCACGTCCATTTCGCCATGCCGCTCGCCCGCGTCATCGCCGATGCCGTCCTGCCGGCGCTCGCTGGCGCCGGAATCACCACCTCGCTCGACATGGGCTATCAGCCGGACTGGATCGCCGACCCGGCGAATCAGGCCACCCTGACCGCGATCGACCATCTGATGCCCAACGAGAAGGAGGCAGCGCTGCTCTGCGGCAGCGATAATCCCGCGGCATATCTCGCCCACGCCGCCGCGATCGGTCTCGCCCATCCGATGCTGAAGCTCGGCGCGCGTGGTGCCGCCGCGCTGGATGGCGACGCGGTGGTCACCGCAGCGCCGCCCCGCATCGCCGCCATCGACGCCACCGGCGCGGGCGATGCATTCGACGCCGGGTATATCGACGCGCTGCTCGACGGCCTGACCGCCACGGAGTGCCTGCAACGCGGCTGCATCACCGGCGCGCTCTCGACACGCGCACCGGGCGCACTCGCCGCCCTTCCCGATCGACACGAACTCCGGAGCTTCCATGACCGCACCTACTGATCGCAAGCTGACGCTGATCGGGGGTGGCGGCGTCCGCACGCCGCTCGTCACCTTCGGCGTCAACGACGCCGCCGAGGCGCTGGGCGCACGCGAGCTCGTATTGTGGGACCCGGACGCCGACCGGCTCGCGATCATGGCCGCACTTGGCCGCGCGATCGTCAAAGCCGAGGGCGGCACCCTGCGCGTCCGCGAAGCGGTATCGATCGAGGATGCGATCGAAGGCGCGTCCTTCGTGATGAACAGCATCCGCGTCGGCGGCATCGCCAGCCGGGCCGCCGACGAGCGGATCACCATCGAGCACGGCTTTCCGGGACAGGAAACCACCGGCCCGGCTGGCGCCGCGATGGCGCTGCGCACTGTGCCGATCGCAATCGCACAGGCGCAGCTGGTCGAGCGGCTCAGCCCCGACGCCTGGATCGTCAACTTCACCAACCCCGCCGGCCTCATCACCCAGGCAGTTGCCGACCATAGCAGCGCCAAGATCGTCGGCATCTGCGACACGCCGACCGAACTCTTCCACAATATCGCGCACGCGCTCGGCGCGTCGCTGGCCGAAGTGGAATGCGATTATGTCGGCCTCAACCACCTGGGCTGGGTGCGCGGCATCCGCCTTCACGGCGAGGACGTGTTCGATCGCGTACTGGCGGACGACGCGATCCTCGACCGTCTCTATTCGGCGCCGGTCTTCGACAAGGCGATGATCCGCGCGCTGCGCCTTATCCCCACCGAATATCTCTTCTTCTACTACGAACGCCGCCGTGCCCTCGCCAACCAGAGCCGCCACGGCTCCAGTCGCGGCACCGAGGTGGAGGCACTAAACGTCCGTCTGATCGCTACCTTGCGCGAACGGCTGGCGGCGGACGACGGCGCCGGCGCGATCGCCGCCTATGCCGCCTACCTCAACCGCCGCTCGGGGTCGTACATGAAGCTGGAGGCGGAGGGCGGATCCGCCTTCGACCCGGAAGCGACGTTCGACGTCGACCCCTTCCGTGTCGCCAGCGGCTATCATCGCATCGCCATCGACGTGATGAGTGCGCTTACCGGCGCGCGCCCGGCGACCATCGTCGTCAACACGCGCAATCAGGGCGCCCTGCCGGACCTGCCCGATCGCGACATTGTGGAAACTTCGTCGCGGATCGAGCGGGACCGGATCACGCCGCTGCCGATCGCGCCGCTGCCCGATCCCGCCATCGGTCTCGTTCACGGCATCAAGGCCTATGAACGGGCCGCCATCGAGGCAGCCTTGAGCGGCGAGCGACCGACCGCGCGCAAGGCGCTGCTGATCCATCCCGCGATCGGGGAATGGGACCCGAGCGGCGCGTTGCTCGCCGATCTGCTTGATCCGACCTGTCAGCATTGCTGAGGCATCGTCGCTTGCGCGTGCCGCTCGCCGTGGTCGCACCGGTGGCAACCGGCTTACAGCTGAGCGGCATCTGTCTGAATGGCTGGCGTTTCGCCACAGCCGTGACGCTCGCCCGGATGGACGGATTGCGCTATCCGACACCGGCGCGAACCAGCACGGCGTCGGACAGCGTCGATGCGCTGCCGGAGCCCAGATGACTCGCCTCTTCACCCGCCCGACGCGCCGTACGGTGATCCGCAGCGGATTGGCCGCCGGGCTGGCCATGGGATCGGAGGCCGCCGCCATCGGCCGGGCGCTTGCTATCGCGCCCGACGTGCGCAGCGGCACCATCGCCGATGTCGATCATGTCGTCATCCTGATGCAGGAAAATCGCGGCTTCGACCATTATTTCGGTACGATGCGGGGCGTGCGCGGCTTTGGTGATCCGCTGCCTGTACCGTTACCCGACGGTCGGACGATCTGGTCACAGGAAACCGCCGAAGGCCGGCTCATCGCGCCCTTCCACCTCTCCACTGTCGATACATTCGCATTGATGCGCGTCGCCGGCACGCCGCACACCTGGCCGGATGCCCACGCAGCCTGGGACCATGGCCGGATGGCCCGCTGGCCTGCAGCCAAGACAGAACGCGCGATGGGTCATTATGCCCGCGCCGACCTGCCTTTCCAGTTTGCGCTCGCCGAGGCGTTCACGCTCTGCGATGCCTACCACGCAGCCGTTCAGACCGGCACCAATACCAACCGCTTGATGCTGTGGACCGGTACCAACGATCCCACCGGGACCCACGGCGGCCCAGCGATCGGCAATTCCCACGACAGCCTGCCGGCGGACGGCGGCTGGCCCGATCCATATCGCTGGACGACCTATCCCGAACGCTTGCAGGCAGCGGGGATCGACTGGCGCATCTACCAGGACATGGCGGACAATTTCACCGACAATCCGTTGGTCGGCTTTGCCGCCTACCGCGATGCGCCGCCCGGATCGCCGCTACGCGAGCGAGCTTTGACCACGCAAGGGCTAGACCGGCTGCGTGCGGACGTGCTTGCCAAGCGACTGCCCCAAGTGTCGTGGGTCATCGCCGATGCGGCGGGATCGGAACATCCCAACCCGTCCAGTCCCGCGCAGGGCGCTGCCTATACCGCTGCGGTGCTGGATGCGCTGACCGCCGATCCGGCGGTATGGGCGAGAACCGCCTTGTTCGTGATGTTCGACGAGAATGACGGCTTCTTCGATCATGTACCGCCACCGGCGCCGCCCTCCCCGGATCCCACGCAGCCCGGCGGATTCGCCGGACTTTCCCGCATCGACACGACCGGCGAATACCATGAGGTCGCCAGCGTGTCCGACGCCGCCGCCGACCAGCCGGGCTACCGCGGGCGGCCTTATGGCCTCGGGCCACGCGTTCCCTGCTATGTAGTGTCGCCGTGGAGCCGGGGCGGCTGGGTCGATTCGCAGACGTTCGACCACACATCGGTCATCCCTTTCCTCGAACGGCGTTTCGGGGTCGCCGAGCCCAATATCTCGCGCTGGCGACGGGCCGTATGCGGCGATCTCACCAGCGCCTTCGGTTTCGCCAACAGCGATATCCGTCGTCCCCCGCCGCTCCCCGACGTGCGGAGCCTCGCGCAGCGCGCCGCCGCGCTGAAGGGGCAGCCCGAACCGCGTGCGCCGTCCGTCACCCTTCCGCCGGTACAGGAACCAGGCCTCCGGCCCTCCCGCGCGCTGCCCTATGATCTCGATGCGAGTGTCGGCGGGATTGACGACGCGGGTATCACGCTCGACCTCGCCTGCCGGGGGGCGCCCGCGGTGCTCCATGTCTACGACCGGATGCGCTCTGGCGGCATCCCGCGGCGCTATACGTTGGCGACCGGCGACCGCCTGTCCGCGCACTGGCCGGTGGATGAGACCGGCAGCTACGATCTCTGGCTGCTCGGTCCCAACGGCTTTCATCGGCATATGGCCGGCAGGGGAACCGGACCCGACGTGCGCTGGCGCCTTACGCCTGCGTCTGCGGCGCTCTGGATCATGCTGGCGCCCGGCCTCGCCGCCAAATCGCTCCGCCATCCGGCCGCACATCCGGCCTGGGACAGCGATGGCGGTGAGCGCCGACTGTCGCTGACCGCGACCGGAGGCTGGTACGATATCCTCGTCACCGCCCCCGACCGGCCGAACTTCCGCCGCCGCATTGCCGGACGGCTTGAAACCGGCCGCCCATCCTGGTCGGAACCACCGCTTTCGCCGAATCGGCAGCCATGACCGCGCTCACCCGCCGCAGTCTGCTCGCCGGATCCGCCGCCGTCGGCAGCTTTGCCGCGAGCGGGACCGCTCTTGCCGCCTCACGACCCGCCGCCGGACCATCGCCAGTCACATCATCGCCGCGCCTGACGCTGTCGATCGACGACGGCTGGCGCTTTCACGAAGGCGATATCCCTTTTCCGCCGATCCTCGATCACGAAGCGTCGTACGCGCATGCCAAGGCGGGCAACGCGACCGGCGCTGCGGCGGCGGACTATGACGACAGCGGCTGGTCGCGCGTCACCATCCCGCACGACTGGGCATTGGGCCAGCCGTTCGACCGCGGCGCGAATATCGACCAGGGGTTCCGTCGTCGTGGCATCGGCTGGTACCGCCGGACCTTCGCGCTCGACCCGACGGCGCGGGGCCGCCACCTGGAATTGCGCTTCGACGGCATAGCCACGCATTCCACCGTCTGGATCAACGGCACGCTGGCGCATCGGCATTTCAGCGGTTTCACCGGCTTTGCCGTCGATCTTACGCCTTTCGCTCTCTTCGGGGATGATCTCAACTCCATCGCGATCCGCGTCGATGCCGATGCAACGGAGGGCTGGTGGTATGAAGGTGCCGGCATCTATCGCCACGCCTGGCTGGTACAGCGCAGCCCCGTGCATATCGCCACGGACGGGATCTATGCCGACCCGCGCCGCACTGCGCCTAGCCGCACCGACTGGGAGATCCCGGTCGAGATCACGATCCTCGACACCCGATCGAGCGATACGGCCGCGTCCGCCGCAGCGACGACGGTAGAAACGATCCTGTTCGATGCCGCCGATCGACCCATTGCGCGCGCTGTCGCTGGAGTCAGTCTGCCGTTCGGCGGGATTACCGTCGCCCGCCTGTCACTCCCGGTGGCCGCACCGGATCTCTGGTCGCCCGACACGCCGCACCTCTATCGGCTGTCGACGCGGCTGCTGCGCGAAGGAGAAGTGGACGATGCGCTCGACACGACGGTCGGATTTCGCAGCCTGCGCTTCGATGCCGCCCAGGGTTTCTTCCTCAACGACGTGCCGCTGAAGATCAAAGGGGTCTGCGCGCATCAGGATCATGCCGGCGTCGGCGTCGCGGTGCCGGACAGCCTGTGGGACTTTCGTCTTACCCGGGTGAAGGCGATGGGAGCCAATGCCCTGCGCTGCGCGCACAATGCTCCGTCCGCCGCGCTGCTCGATGCCGCCGACCGGATCGGCATCATGGTCATGGACGAGCATCGCGAGTTGAGCCCCGCCGACGACGCGCTCGATCGTCTCGCCTGGTTGATCCGTCGCGACCGCAACCATCCCAGCGTCATCCTGTGGTCGCTGTGCAACGAGGAGTCACTGCAGGCGAGCGCCATGGGCGTTGCCATGATCCGGCGGATGAAGGCGGTCGTACGTGGCCTCGACGCCCGCCGGCCGATCACCGCAGCGCTGAACGGCGCGATGTTTGCCGAGCCCAACATCGCCGACGAACTGGACGTGATCGGCTTCAACTACGGCACCGCACATTACGATCGCTATCGCGCGCTCCACCCCGATCGCCCACTGCTCAGTTCGGAAGATACCTCCGCCTACATGACCCGTGGTGCGCTCCACACCGATCGGGCGGCCCATGTCCTTGCCGACGACGACAGCGAACATGCCGGCTGGGGACAAAGCCACCGCGAGGCCTGGCGCTCGATCGCCGAGCGGCCTTTCCTGGCCGGAGGGTTCGTCTGGACGGGCTTCGACTATCGCGGCGAGCCGACGCCGTTCGAATGGCCCAGCGTCGGCAGCTTCTTCGGCGCGATGGACCTGTGCGGCTTCGCCAAGAGCGCTTTCCACATCCGTCGTGCTTTGTGGCGCGCCGAGCCCGTATTGGAACTCTCGCCGCACTGGACTTGGCCAGGCATGGCAGGCCAGCCGATCCGTATCCTCGTCATCACCAATGCCGAGCGCGTGGTATTGCGCCTGAACGGTCGCATCGTCGCCGATCTCACCATCGATCGCTATGCCATGGCCGCGGCGACCCTTCGTTACGCTCCCGGCCGGCTTGAGGCGATCGCGTATCGCAACGGCCGCGCGATCGCGCATCGACGCATCGATACCGCAGGGCCGCCCGTTGCGCTGCGCCTGACGCCCGATCGCGTCACGATCATGGGCGATGGGCGCGACACGGTTCCGATCACCGTCGAGGCGCTTGATAAGCACGGTCGGGCGGTACCGATCGCCACCGATGCGATCACCTTCCGAAGCGACGGCGGCACGATCCTGGGGGTGGGCAATGGGGATCCGAACAGCCATGCCAGCGATCTGCCCTCGAACGACGGTTCTTCCGCACGTCGCCGGCTCTTTGCAGGGCTTGCCCAGGTATTGGTGCAAGCCAGAGGCCAAGGACGAGCCATCGTCCACGCTGAAGCGGAAGGCCTTGCGCCGGCGCGCATCGCGCTGGCCGCGATACCGCACAGCGCTCCCGCACTGCCCTCCCGCAATGGCCGCCAAAGTCTAACGGAATGGCGCCAGGCACCGGCATCCGCAACGCTCCCCGACCTGACCTCCCCGGTTAACGAAGCCGACATGAACAGCTGGGCGTGGATTAAGCCGGGCTCTACCGAGATGGGACGCAGCGATGCCCGTTACGTTCTGTTCCGCGTTACGTTCGAACCCTGGCAGTCGATCAGGAAGAGTGGCGGCACGATCGTATTCGCCGCACTCGCCGGGGCAGTGCGGATCTGGCTTGATGGGCATCTGATGCATGTCAAAAGCGACCGCGGCGTCGGCCAAGTCGAACTATCACTGCGCCCGGGAGGTGCTAGGCATACCCTGCATCTGCTGTTCGATACGGGAGGATCAGCAGGCGCATTCGGGATCGCGGGATCGGTCGGTATAGACCCTCAGCTGCTCCCCGTGACGTGCCCCCCGCCTTTCATCCAGCTGCGACCAGAGGCCGACCGGTGCTGTGCTGCTACCCGTTCCTGGACCACTTGGCTGGCCGTCATCCAGCATCTGCCGGCAGCGGCGGGCCCTGTGCCGCTGACCGGTTTACCAGCGATATGGGCGTTTTGTTGCGCGTCGCGCTATGCGGTCGCACCTCGTTGTAGTCTCTACGCCAAGCCTCGCAATTTCGCACCGCGTCGTCGAGGCTCATGAACCAGTGCTGGTTCAGGCATTCCGCGCGGAACTTGCCGTTGAAGGACTCGATGAACGCGTTGTCCGTTGGCTTGCCGGGCCGGCTGAAGTCGAGCGTGACGCCGCGGGTGTACGCCCACAGATCCAACTCGCGCGAGATGGAACTCGCTGCTTTGGTCGACCCGGATCGATACCGGATAGCCCACCTCGCTGCACACCCGTTCGAGCGCCTCTACGACGTCCGGCGCACGAAAGCTGAACCGCGGCACCACCGCCGGCGAGAACCGGCTGTAGGTGTCGACGATCGTCAGGATACGCAGCTTCGTCCCCGTCGCGAGGTGGTCATGGACGAAGTCCATGCCCTCCGCCGCTTTCCATCGATGCTCCGCATCGCCGGCGCCTTGCGCGGCGGCTCCGCCCACACCCCATTCAAACAAGACGCCGCGCAGCGGCCTTCTCTCAGCTTCGCCTTCACCCGGCGCTTCGGCGGCTTTTGTCGCAGCTGCAGCCCCAACTCCTCCCGCCGGAGCAGCACATGGATGCGGCGATAGCCATACCGCACCCGCGTCTCGGCGATCTCCTTCATCCGCTTCTTCAGGTCGGCTTGATCGGCGCGGCACCCACGATAGTGGTAGCTCGACCGTTCCGCCCGGAACACCCCACAGGCCCGCCTGATGATGACCTGCCATGTGCTCCTAACGGCGTCGACGAGCTGCCGGCGCCGGTCAGGCCTCAGAGCTTTCGCGACCCATTCGGTCTACGATCAATTCCCCAGATTGATCGTCAAACGGCCTCATCCTGCAACATCGCCTTGTCGAGGCTCAGATCAGCAACCAACCGCTTCAGCTTGGCGTTTTCCTCCTCGAGCTGGAGCAGCCGCCGCATCTCCGACGGCATCAGACCCGTGAGCTGCTGCTGGTTTCGTGGGCACCGAGATAGGGTGTTTTTCGGAACCGGAGGATGGAGATGCAGCGACGGAAGTTCAGTCGTGAGTTCAAGCTCGAGGCGTTGAAGCTGGTTCGGGAACGCGGGGTATCTGTGTCGCAGGCCGCACGCGATCTGGACCTGCACGAGAACGTGCTGCGCAAGTGGGTGCGTGAGCTGGCGGCGGACCCGGGATCGGCATTCCCTGGTCACAGCGTGATGAAGCCAGAGCAGCAGGAGATTGAGCGGCTGCGCCGCGAGTTGGCCAGGATGAAGGCGGAGCGCGACATCCTAAAAAAAGCGGCGGCCTACTTCGCCAGGGATTCGACATGAGGTTCGAGTTCATCGCGAAGCACCGAGGGATCTGGCCGGTGTCGTGGATATGCGAAGCGCTCGGTGTTTCTTGGCAAGCGGCTTTCATGCCTGGCTGGTTCGGGCGCCCAGTGCGCGTGCCCGGAGCGACGAGGAATTCGGCACCAGGGTTCGCGCCAGCTTCATCTCCAGCTATCGCACGTACGGGGCACGCCGCGTCTGGCACGACCTTTTGGCCGAAGGCCTCTCATGTGGTTTGCATCGCGTCGAGCGGCTGATGCGTGTTCATGGCCTGAAGGCTCGACCCCGGCGTCGTGGTCTGCCGAAGGACGACGGTCTGCGATCCGTCATCGCCGATAACCTCCTCGATCGCCAGTTCACGGCCGAGGCGCCCAACCAGCGGTGGATCGCTGACTTCACCTACATCTGAACCGCCGAAGGAGGGCTGTACGTCGCCGTCGTTATCGACCTGTTACCGCGCCGGGTGGTCGGCTGGTCGATGAGTGACACCATGAACGCTCAACTCGTCGCCGACGCGTTGATGATGGCGATCTGGCGGCGCGGAAAGCCCGACGCCCTGCTGCACCACTCGGACCAGGGCAGCCGATATACGAGCGAGAAGTTCCAGCGGCTGATGGCCGACAACGGCGTGACATGCTCGATGAGCCGGTCGGGCAACGTTTGGGACAATGCGGCGATGGAGAGCTTCTTCTCCTCGCTGAAGACCGAGCGGGTGGGACGTAAAACCTACCGCACGCGCAATCACGCGAAGGCAGACGTGTTCGACTACATCGAGCGCTTCTACAATCCGACGCGACGCCACTCGACCCTGGGCTATCTCAGCCCCATGGACTTCGAGCGCCAAGCGCAGGTAGCTTGACCTCGTGTCCACGAAACCGGCAGCAGCTCAGTCACGGCTCATCGAGAGCGTGACGATCTACCCGGACAAGGCGGGTGGCGCGGAGGCGGAGGTGGTGGCGAAGGTATCGGATCTGGTGGGATGTGCGACAAACGACAACGCCGCCCGTGAGGGCGGCGTATCGAGGTCTGTAAGAGTGGTTGCGGGGACAGGATTTGAACCTGTGACCTTCAGGTTATGAGCCTGACGAGCTACCGGGCTGCTCCACCCCGCGCCAAATATCCATCGCAGTGGTACTTTGATGGAGTGTCCTGTTGG
>NZ_JBZFLF010000015.1:0-20093 GCF_058313455.1 Sphingomonas sp. SP5
GAAAGAACGGCCGCAGCCGCTCAATCTGCTCGTCCGTCAGCCAAAACAGGTCGCTCATCCCGGTCTCCTCGCGGAGCCTGAATCAGATCGCGACGCTCATATCAATGGGTCCTGACCCTAGAAGCGCAGCTTGCTGACGGCGGCGAAGCTGGTGGCGACATCGGGCAGGTACGGCGCCGGCGCCTCGTCGTTCTCGACATAGAAATGCCGTACGCCCGCCGCGCCCTTCAGCTTGAACAGCGAAGCGAAATCGACCGTGCCGTTGCCGACCGCGACCATGCGGCCGTCGGTGGTGCGATCCTTTACGTGGAAGGCGTAGAGGCGGCTGGACAGACGATCGATCCAGGCCGGCACATCCTCACCGGCCGCTATTGCCCAATATAGGTCGAGCTCGATTCTCACCAGCGACGGATCGGTCTGCTGCGCCAGATGCTCCATCAGGCTGAGGCCGGCGGGCTTCACCCTGAATTCGAAATCATGGTTGTGATAGGCGAAGCCAAGCCCTTCAGCCTTCAGCTCACGGCCGAAGCGATCGAAGTTGGCCATCGCCGCCTTCCACGCCCGTGCCGTACGATGAGCTTCGCCCATGAAGGGGACGACGATCGTGTCGGCACCGAGCGTTCTGGCCATCGCCGCGTTGCGTTCGACATCAGCGAGCATCGCCTCGTACGAGACGTGCACGGAGGGGGCGCGCAGGCCCAGCCGGTCGGTGGTGCGGCGAAGCATGGCATGGTCCATGGTTTCGAACCCGCCGCCGCCATATTCGATTTCGCGATAACCGATCCGCGCGAGCCGTTCGAGCGTGGCGACCGGCTCCTTCCAGAACAACTCACGCACCGTGTAGAGTTGAAGGCCGACCTTGCCGATCCGCGCCGCCTCAGCGGCAATTGGCAGGCCGGATACGCCGAGCGCGGCGAGGCCGCCGGCACGCGCGAGCAGATCCCTGCGGCTGATTGTCATGCCGAATACACCTTGTTCACCTGGGAGTAGAGGAAAGCGCCGTCATACTCGCCGGGGACCGGCAGATATTCGCGCTCCTGCGTCATGCCGATCTCCGACGTGTAATAGCCGGCGATCACCAATTGCCGGAACGCCCAGAAGAAGGCCCCGCCCGATGGGATCTGGTCGTTCATCGCCAGCGTGAGCAGCGCGTCCTGCTGCACCGGCGTGGCCGAGGCGGCAGCGACCCCGTAATCCTGTTGGCTGCGCGCCGCGATGGCATCGAGACCGGCGAGGATCGGCGCCCGGTCGGCGGGAAGCGCCCAATCGGCCAGCAGCTTCTCGATATAGGCCGGGACGCCGGCGGCGATCGCGCCCGGCGTGTCGGTGGTCGGGATGACCCGTTCGCTGAGCGCCGTCATCGATGCCCGCTGGGCCGCGGTGAAGACGGGGGCGGTCGGCGGCCCATCGCTGATCGGCGGCAGGTCGGTGGCGGTTGCAGCGGCGGCGCGGGCGATCGGCGCGAAAAGCTCGGCACCGAACATGGCCACCACGCCGGCGAGCGCGGTTCTGCGATTGATGATCACTGGGGTTCCTCGACCAAATCCTGGGCGACCGCTTGCTGGCCAAGCGGTCGAACCCAGATGTTGCGAAACGAGACGGCGGCATCATGGTCCTGCAGCCGGATCGGCGCCGCGTCCGGATGGGCGGTGTAGCGCGACACCGCGCGCCATGCGGTCGTGCCGAGCATCGCCTGATGGTTCTGCACCAGCACGCCATTCAGGAACGCGGTGACATAGGCAGGGCGAAGCAGCGCGCCGTCGGCGGCAAAGCGCGGACGTTCGAACACGATGTCGTAGCTCTGCCATTCCCCCGGGCGGCGCGACGGGTTCACCAGCGGCGGCTTCCAGCCATAGATCGCGCCGACCGTGCCGTCGGCATAGGTCGGGTTCCGGTGGCTATCGAGGATCTGCACCTCATACCGGTCCATGAACCAGATGCCGCTGTTGCCCCGATCCTGCGATGCCTTCGGCGGCGTGGGCGAGCAGAATTCGAGGTGGAACTGGACGTCGCCGAACGACTGACGGGTGCGAACATTGTTCTCGCCGCCGCTCCAGGCGCGAGGCGGCACGGTCATCACGCCATCGACCACCGGCCAGGCCTTGCGCTCGCCGATCCAGGCGTCGGTCTGGCGGGCGCCGAGCAGGACGATCGCGTCGGATGGCGCGTCGGCCGGCGTCGCGGCGGGGGTGACCGCCTTGGGATAGGGACGATCGGCATCATGGACGTGCCATTTGCCGCCCGGTAGCAGCGGCGTGTCGCGATAACCGGGCTGCTGCTGCTGCGCGAGGACAGGTGTGGCGAGCAACGCCGCCGCGGCCGCCGCGGCGTCGATCGACATATGGGCGAGCCTCATGCCGTGACGCTTTCCGGCTGCCGGTCGATCGCGCGGTACGCGGCGATCAGCCGTTCCTCACCCGCACGACCGGCGACCGCATTGCCATGCTCCATGCCGATCACGCCGGTGTAGCGTTTCGAACGCAGCCACCTGACGATGTTGGCGTAGTTGATCTCGCCCGTGCCCGGTTCCTTGCGGCCGGGATTGTCGCCGAACTGGAGGTAGCCGACCTCGCTCCAGGCGGCGGCGAGCGACGGGATGAGGTTTCCGGACTGGATCTGCTCATGGTAGAGATCGGCCAGGATCTTCACCGCCGGGCTGTTCACGCCGCGCGCGACGGCGAAGCCCGACGCGACGGATTGCATGAACATGCCGGGATGATCCGTCCGGGTGTTGAGCGGTTCCATCACCATCACCAGCCCGTGCGGTGCGACGATGTCGGCGGCACGGCGCATCACGTCGATCACCCGGCCGGTCTGGATCTCCACCGGAACCCTGGCATCGAGGAAGCCGGTGACGACCGTCATGTGGCGGGCGCCGAGCCGCTTGGCGGTGTCTATGGACCCGCGGATATCGGCCAGGAACGCCGCGCGGTCGCCATCCTCGTTCGCGCCGAGGATGGGCCGCGACCGAGCCCATTGCAGCCCGTTCGCGACGAACACGCCCATGGTCATGCCGCGCCGGACCAGCGCCGCCGCCATGGCCGTTTGCTGATCGACCGGACGGCGGCCGGCGTCGTTATCCTCCCAAGCGGTGAAGCCCTGGTCGGCGGCGTAGGCGATCTGCTCCAGCAAGCCGCCGCGGCTTGCGAAGCTGCCCTCATGCGGGGCGTAATGCAGGGCGAACCGCGCCGCGTTCGATCCGCCAGGCTGCGCACGGGCCAGCACCGGCGCCAGGGACGCCGCGCCGCCGGCCGCCAGCATATGCCGACGTGACAGCGTGAGGCCCCCGCCCCCGCTCATTTCTGCGCCTTGAGATAGGCGATGATCGCCGCGCGCTTGGCCGGAAAGCCATGCCGATCGGCATGCGGGTGCCCGGGACCTTCTTGGATGGCGCGGCGATGAACTCGTTCAGCGTCTTGTCGTCCCAGCGCAGGCCGGATTTCCTGAGGGCGGGCGAATAGTTGAAGCCCTGAACACTGGCGGCGGCGCGGCCTGCGACGCCATGGAGGTTCGGGCCGATACCGTTCCGGCCACCCTTGTCAACCGTGTGGCAGGCCTTGCACGCGGCAAAGGCCGGCGGAGCGGCGGGCGCTGTCTGGGCGATGGCGGAAGGACAGGCGATCGTGATCGCGACGACCGCCGCAAGGCTCAGGCTGACATGCAACTTCATCTATACGCTCCCAACAATCGACCCTGTGTTCTCATCGCCGTTGCTGCCTCCGGAGCCTGTCAACGCGGTCCATTTCCGGTCCGAAGCGGCATTGGCCAAGACGGCCTCGACGAATTGCATGGAGCGGAGCCCGTCGGCGACGCCCGGATAGCGGCGCGCGTCCGAACCGCGGATCGCGGCGGCGAAACTCCGGTAGATGTTGGCGAACGCCTCGATATACCCCTCCGGATGGCCGGACGGCGTGCGCAGCAGGCTGACGGTGGCGCTCGCGAGGCCGGGGCCGCCGGCACGCACGATCTCGGCCGGGCGATCGTTCCAGCGCAGGATCAAGCTGTTGGGCTCGATCTGCGACCATTCGAGGCCGCCTTCCTCGCCGTGGATGCGGAGCTTGAGCCCGTTCTCCTCGCCCGCGGCGACCTGCGTCGCCTTGAGCGTGCCGCGGGCGCCGCCGTCGAACCGGAGCAGCGCGCTGACGTCATCGTCCAGCCGGCGGCCGGGCACGTGGGTCGACAGCTCGGCGCACACCGACGTTGCGCGCAGGCCCGACACGCATTCGGCGAGGTGGAAGGCATGGGTGCCGATATCGCCCAGACAACCCGCCAGGCCGGCGCGGGCCGGATCGGTGCGCCACTCGGCCTGCCTGTTGCCGGCGGCGTCGATCGGCCTGCTCAGCCAGCCCTGGAGGTATTCGACCTGAATCAGCCGGATCCTGCCGAAGTCGCCGCGCGCCACGCGGAGCCGTGCCTCCTCGATCAGCGGATATCCGCTGTAGGTGAACGCAAGCGCGAAGCGCGTGCCGCTGGCTGCGGCCGCGGCGGAGATCGCCTCGGCCTCGACGAGGCTGATCGCCATCGGCTTTTCGCAGAGCACGTGGAAGCCGGCCTCCAGTGCCGCGATGGCCATGGGGGCATGGAGGTGATTGGGGGTGACGATCGCCACCGCATCGATCCGCCGGTCGGCCGGCAGCGCGCGCTCCCCCGCCAGCATCGCATCGAACGTCGGATAGACGCGCGCCCGATCGAGGCCCAGCAGATCGCCGGTGCGATCGTTGCGGCCACCGTCCGTACTGAACGCGCCCGCCGCCAGTCGCCAGTCGCCGTCGAGGGCGGCAGCCATGCGGTGGACGGCCCCGATGAATGCGCCCTCCCCGCCGCCGACCATGCCCAAGCGCAGTGCCTGCCGCACCATCAGCCGTGCTCCGACAGGCCGAGAACCGCACGCAGCGCTTCGCGATCGATGCCGCTTGCGGCAAAGTCGTCGAAAGCCTGCCCGGTTACCCGAATGATGTGGTCGCGAATGAACGGCGCCCCTTCGCGCGCGCCATCGTCCGACCGCTTGAGCGCGCACTCCCATTCCAGCACGGCCCAGCCGCCATAGCCGTATTGCGCCATCTTGCTGAAGATACTTGCGAAATCCACCTGGCCGTCGCCGGGGGACCGGAAACGGCCGGCACGGTTCACCCAGCTTTCATACCCGCCGAACACGCCGGTACGGCCGGTCGGATTGAATTCAGCATCCTTTACATGGAAGCAGGCGATGCGATCGTGATAGCGATCGATGAAGTCGAGGTAGTCGAGCTGCTGCAACAAATGGTGCGACGGATCGAACAGGATGCGCGCACGGGGGTGATCGCCGACCGCCCGCAGGAACCGTTCCCAGGTCGCGCCATCATGGATGTCCTCACCCGGATGCACCTCATAGGCGCAATCGACACCCGCATCCTCGAACACATCCAGGATCGGGCGCCAGCGGCGCGCCAGCTCGGCGAATGCCTCGTCGACCAGACCAGCGGGACGCTGCGGCCAGGGGTAGACATACGGCCAGGCAAGCGCGCCGGAAAAGGTCGCATGCGCCCGCAGCCCCAGATTGCCGCTCGCCCGCGCCGCCAGCTTGACCTGATCGACCGCCCAGGCCTGGCGCTCGGCAGGCTTGCCGCGCAGCACGGCCGGGGCGAAGCCGTCGAACAGCGCGTCATAGGCCGGGTGCACCGCGACGAGTTGCCCCTGCATATGGGTGGACAGCTCCGTCGGCTCCACGCCGAACCTCGCCAGCCTGCCGCGCAGATCGTCGCAATAATCCTTGCTCGCCGCCGCCAGCTTCAGATCGATGAGGCGGGGATCGCACGGGATCTGGACACCGATATAGCCGAGGCCCGCAGCCCATTCCGCCATGCCGTCCAGCGTGTCGAACGGAGCGGTATCGCCCATGAACTGCGCCAGGAAGATCGCCGGGCCCTTCATGCCCCCGTCTCCTTTGCGCCGATCCCTCGCAGCCGCGTCGCTCTTGCCCATATCGCTCATGCCCGAGCTTCCGCCTTGCCATCGTCGTTGAAGGTAAGCTGGAACAGGACGGCGATGGCCACCGCCGCCGCCGCCGGCCCCCACCACATGCCTTGCCAGTCGGCGATCGTCGGGTCTGCCGGCATCCGCGCAAAGAGCCAGCCGCCGATCTGCGACCCCAGCAGCATGCCGATGCCGTAGGTGAAGAGCGTCAGCATGCCTTGCGCCTGCGCGTTCACGCCCCGCGGCCTGGCGATCGTCGCGGTGTAGATGGCGCCTGCCACGAAGAAGAAATCGTAGCATACGCCATGGAGCGCGACGCCCAGGTAGATTGCCCAGATCGTATCTCCGCCGTCACCGATCGCGAACAACGCATAGCGGATCGCCCAGGCAGCCATTCCGATGAGCAGCAGCGGCTTCACGCCGAAGCGGCGATACAAAGACGGCATGGAAACCATGAAGATTAATTCGGACATCTGGCCGATCGACATGGTGCCGCCGACATTCTCGATACCCGCAGCGCCGATATAGGCCGATGCGTAGGCGTAATACATCGCCAGCGGGATCGAGATCAGCATCGCACACAGCATGAAGACCAGGAACGAGCGCTGCCTCATCAGCCCGAACGCTTCGACGCACAGCACCTGGCGGACGATGCCGCCGCCCTGCGGCGCATCCGCCGCCACCGCCGGCAGCGTGACGCTGTACACGCCGAGCGCGATCGAGACGATCGCGGCGACCCGGAAAATCTGGGGGCTGGCCGACAGGCCTGCCCAGCCGACGATGAGTCCGGCCGCGATCCAGCCTATCGTGCCGAAGGCGCGAACCAGGGGGAAGCGATCGGTGTGATCGCCGAAGCTCTTCAGCGCGATGGTGTTCGCCAGCCCGACGGTCGGCATGTACAGGATCATGTAGCAGAGCAGCAGCCACACGAAATCGTCACCGCGAGCGGGCGTCAGCAGGTCGGGCAGCACGAACAGGATCACGCCCCCCACGATGTGGAGGACGGCCATCAGCATACGCGGGCTGAAATAGCGCGTCGCCGCCATGCCCAGCAGGAACGATCCAACGATGGAGGCGATCGGACCGACGGAGAAGGCATTGGCGATCAGGCCGCCGACGCCACGGGTGTGCATGACCAGCCCCAGCGTGACATTCCACGCGCCCCAGATGAAGAACTGCATGAACATGAACGCGCTCAGGCGCGACGTCAGCGTAAGCGGGACTGGCCGTTTGGTTTCCACGGTGCTCGCCATGCAGCCCCTCCCTCATCCTCTCATTTATCTTACTATTCGCCTCCCCTAGCAGTTCCGAAGAGGATGTAAAGCATTACATCATCATCGCTGGACAGCGCGTTCGGCCTCGCGCATGGATCACGTCATGCCGACGATTATCGAGGTGGCCGCAAGCGCGGGCGTGTCCACCGCGACCGTGTCACGCGTGCTGAGCCAGCCTGAACGTGTTTCAGAAAATACCCGGCTGCGCGTGCTCGAGGTAGTGCAATCGCTGGGCTACAGCCCCAATGTCGCTGCCCGCACGCTGCGGACGCTGCGTGCTTCCAAGATCCTGCTTACCGTGCCCGATATCTCCAACCCCTTCTTCGCCAGCGTGATCCGCGGCGCGGAGGAGGCGGCGCGCGATTCGGGGTATGGCGTGGTGGTCGGCGATACGCGCCACGATCCGCAGGTAGAGGATCAATATGCCGAAATGCTCGCCCGACGCGAGGTGGACGGGCTGATCTTCCTCGGCCACCGCATCCCCTCCAGCCTGCAATCCCTGCTCGGCCAGCATGGCGCCACCGCGCCGATCGTCAACGGCTGCGAATACAGCCCCGATATCGGGGTGCCGAGCGTCCACATCGATAATGCCGGTGCCGGCGCCGACGCGGTCGAGCATCTGATCAGCCTGCGTCATGAGGACATCGGCGTGATAACCGGTCCGCCGGCGAGCCCACTGACCAGGGACCGTCTGGCCGGCGTGATGGCGGCCGCGGAACGTCATGGCCTGGCGGACCGGATGCAGGTGCGAACGGGCGACTATTCTGCGCAATCCGCGTTCGAGCAGACCGGCGCGCTGATCGCGGCCGGGGTCACGGCAATCTTCTGCTTCAGCGACGAGATGGCGATCGGCGCATTGAGCGCCATCCGCCGGCACGGTCTGTCCTGCCCCGATGATGTGTCGGTCATCGGCTTCGACGACTTGCCGCTGGCGGGCTTCTTCTATCCTGCGCTGACCACGATCGCCCAGCCCAAGGCGCGCATCGGCCGCCACGCCGTACAGCTTCTGGTCGACATCCTGCGCGGTGCCCATGCGCCTGCCCGGCAAGTCACACTTCCGCACGAGCTGGTCATCCGCGACAGTACGTCCATGCGAAGGCGATAATCGAACCCGACGCGGCGCGCCGCTGTCCAACGCTGTTCGTCCTCGCAAAGGCTGACCACGGTCAACGCGGGCACAAATTTTACCGCCCAGCAGCGGACGGAGCCAAGCTTGGCCGATCGGGCCGCACCGCCCGGTCCCCAGCCCTGCCACGGGTTCATCGGAGGCGGACGGCGGATATCAGCGCTGCTTCTTCGTGATCGCTGCGGTAAAATCGGGATCCTTTTTCGCCACCCAATCCACGAACTTGCGCACGTTCGGATGATCCAGCAGTCCCGCCACCTCCATGCCGTGCCGCTGCAATTCGGAATTGGTGAAATTGGCCATCAGCGTCTGTTGGCAGATCGGATGCATCGGCACGACATCCCGGCCACCGCGGCTCTTGGGCACGGTATGGTGCCAGACGATTGTCTTGCCGGTCGGTCGGCCGCAAAGCCAGCATGACACCGGCTCGACCGGCGCTTCGTCTTCCTGCGGAAGATGATCGTAGGGATCATATCTGGAACGTCTGGCCATCGCTCATCCACCGCCGTGCTCGCACCCCGCCTGTAGCGAAGCGATCGGCTGGATCATATGGAAAGCTGCAAACACGGTCTGATCGCTGCGGACCGATCGAGAAAAAAGATGACGGATCCGACGAAACCCTGGGACGCGGCATTGGTCCGCACGTGGTTGGAGCGCCGATACGAGGCATCACGGCTGGACCAGGCGGCGGCCGACAGGCGCGGCTATGAAGCGCGAGACGATTTCGACAAGGCCGCTGCCGAGGAATGGGCGTGCCGCGCGCTGAGGAACGACGACTGCACGAACGATCAGGCGGCGCTCGCCGCGCGCCTCAAGGAATTGATCCGACAGGACGAATATCCTGCGACCGGCCTCCATGACGATGTGCGGTTTGAACGATACGTCCGGACGTACCTGCGCAAGCTAGCCAGAATGACGAAGGCGAACGACGGATTTGCGAACACCCTTCGCCATCAATGAGGAACTCGATGCGCGGCACGTAGCGCCGATCGCTGCCGGCGCACCGTACCGTCCTTCACTTCTTCCCGTTCTCGCCCGAGGCGTTCGATATCGCCGTACCCGCCGACTCCAAATCCTTGCCGGCGCCATCGACCATGTTGCACGCGCTCAGCGCGACGACGGCGGCCAGCGCGATGGCCAATCCGATTTTTCTGTGTCATGCAGATACCCCTTCGTGCATTTGTTGCTTAAAGAAATGCGGCGGGTCCGGTACGCAGAAACTGCCGTCGACACTCAGAGCGGCTGGCGGCGGGTTGCCGATGTTTGTATTGACCCTATGACGGCGAAGCATAGCGAGGCCAAGGACGCCAAGGATCATCATCCCTCACATCGCAGGCTCTGAAACTGCGCCTGCTGCGATGTTCAGCGTCACCGGACAGCGGCATAGGGGAAGACGCAATGCCCCGCGCTGAGCCCCAGCGAGGCGAGCGTCACGTCCTAGTACGTCGGACGGCCGGCGATCTGCGCGTTCGACTGGTAATTGGACGGCAGATAGATCGCGCCGAGATACGGGCTGATGCCGAAGGTGTGGCCAGACTATGAGGTGGCATATCCGCGTCCTTGCAGATAGTCGATCACGGGCCCCGTGAGGCCGGAGAGGATCGCGATCGGTGCAGCGGCACCAACGCCGAGGACGCCCGGCGCCACGGCGATGAAGGAACCGGCCTAATTGCCGGTAGGGGTCTTTAGGCGGTGGTGCCGAACGAGCCCGAGCTATCTGCGACGATGGATTATCAAACTTGGTTGACTGCGATCGCGACAGCCATACCGACGCTAGACGACACGACTGCTGCGGAAGGGGCCGCATGCGATGCTTCATCGCGCCGGTCGATGGCCGTGCGGATCTGCATCACGTGTCAAAAACGTCATTCATCGGCGAGCATCATCGATACGCATCAGGAACAACTGCACGGCCATCGCTTTGTATCGTCTCCACCGGGAGAGCTTCATGATCCGCCATAGCATCGCCATCGTGTCAGCCAGTGCAATCCTGCTGGCGCCGGTCCCGGCGGTCACGGCACAGACAGGAGTTCGCTCGATCTCGCCGAATGACAAGGCACAAGGCGGCGCGGCGCACCCGCAACTGCTCGCCGAATTCGGCGGCGCGTATACGGGACCACAGGCGGCGTTCGTCGAACGCGTCGGCAAGCGCGTCGCCGTCCAGTCCGGCCTGTCGAACGCCGGAAGCGACTTCACCGTCACCTTGCTCGATTCGCCGGTGGAGAACGCATTCGCCATCCCCGGCGGCTACATCTATGTCACCCGTCAGTTGCTGGCGCTGATGACGTCAGAGGCCGAACTCGCTTCGGTGATGGGGCATGAGGTGGGCCATGTCGCCGCCCGTCACGCCGCCTCGCGCAACACGCGGGCGACGATCGGCGGACTGCTGACCCGTGGCGTCAGCCTCGCCACCAAGAGCGATCTCGCCACCCGCTTCGTCGGCACGGGCGCGCAGCTTTACACGCTGAAATACGGGCGCGATCAGGAATATCAGGCTGACGCTCTGGGTGTCCGCTACATCACAGCAGCGGGATATTCGCCCTACGCCTCGGCAGATATCCTTGCCGCCCTCGACGAATCCACCGGGCTGACGGCACAAGCGAGCGGCAGCGCCCGGTCCCTCCCAACCTGGGCATCGACCCATCCTAACGGAGCCGATCGCGTCCAGCGCGCGGTGGCGCTCGCCAAGGCGACGGGCAAGCCCGAAGTCGCGATCGCGCAGGACACAGCGTTCATCCGCATGCTCGAGGGCCTGCCGTACGGCGACCCCAAACAAGGTCGCAAGGTCATCCGGATCGTCACCGTGGGGCCGAAAGACACGATCGACACGCTCAGTCAGCGGATGGCGGTGACCGACAGCAAACGCGATCGTTTCCTGAACATGAATGGCCTATCCGCGGATCAGCCGTTGAGGCCCGGGTCGCTCGTCAAACTGGTCGTCGCCGCATGACGTCCCAAGCTGCGCCTGTCGCCAGGCGATGATGCGAACGCCCCGACCTTCGCGCTGAATGGGATCGGGCCGTATCGCTTCCGAGCGGAACCGGCGGTCGCGACCCGCCCGCCGTCAGTATCCGCCGGAAGACAGGGCCGCGGCCGAACGATATAAGCGCAGGATGGCCCGGCTGCTCCTGTTCAACAAACCTTTCGGAGTCCTGTCGCAATTCACCGACCGCGGTTCGCCAACGACCCGGTCTACCTTGTCGGACTTCATCGCGGTGAAGGGCGTCTATCCCGCCGGGAGGCTCGATCGGGACAGCGAGGGCCTGCTGCTGTTATGCGACGACGGGCGGTTGCAGGCGCGCATCGCCGATCCTCGCTTCAAGATGCCCAAGACATACCGCGTGCAGGTCGAAGGCGATGCGCAGGAGCCGGAACTGGAGCGCTTGCGGCGCGGTGTCCGGCTCAAGGACGGCATGACCCTGCCGGCCGATGTGGTGCGCATCGACGCGCCAGACCTTTGGCCCCGCGATCCGCCGATCCGCGAGCGCAGGTTCATTCCCGACAGCTGGCTCGAAATCACCATTCGCGAAGGGCGAAACCGGCAGGTGCGCCGTATGACGGCGGCGGTCGGGTTGCCCACGCTCCGGCTGGTCCGCTGGTCGATCGGCGACTGGTCCGTCGCCGGGATCGCGCCGGGCGAGTTCGAGGAGGTTTTCGGACCGGGCGCGTTTACCAGCCGCTCAGAGGGGCGTTGACGCCTGCCGTCCGGCTCCTACGGATGTCCGCGTTGCAGCCTTCAATCGTCGCGAGATCGCCATTCCCGCCGCGTGGCTCGCAAACAGGCACATCGGCAGAGTTTCGGTTCTCATGAATTATCGCCATTCCTTCCACGCCGGCAACAGCGCCGATGTCGTGAAACACAGCCTGCTGATCGCGCTCGTCCGGGCTTTGCAGCAAAAACCCGGCGCGCTGACCCTGATCGACACCCATGCCGGCTGCGGACTCTACGACCTCGGCGGCGAGCAGGCCCAGCGCACCGGCGAGGCCTCACACGGCGTGCTGCGAGCCTTTGCCGACCCGAACCCGTTGCTGGACGATTATCGCGCCGCGGTGCAGGCGGTGAACGCCGGGGCAGAGCCGCGCCTCTACCCCGGCTCGCCGCGCTTCCTGGCGCAGCTCCTGCGCGCGCAGGACGTGCTGATCCTCAATGAAAAGCACCCCGAGGACGCGCACGCGCTACGCGGCGCGATGCGCGGCACGCCGGCTGCCGTGCATGAGCGCGATGCCTATGAACTGTGGCTGGCGATGCTCCCGACCCGCACGGCGCGCGGAATGGTGGTGGTCGACCCGCCGTACGAACAGACCGACGAACGCGCCCGCATAGTAACGACCCTTGCCACGGCTCACCGCAAATGGGCGCATGGCGTGACGGTCATCTGGTATCCCCTGAAGGACCGCACCACGCATCAGCAGTGGAAGGGCAATTTGCGCAGGCTCGGCATCCCGAAGTTCCTGTCGGTGGAGCATTGGCTGTATGATGCCGATCGGCCCGGCATCTATAACGGCGCGGGCCTTTTCATCGTCAATCCGCCTTATGCCTTTACCCAGGCGCTGCCACCTCTGCTGGAAGCCCTCCGCAATACGTTGGCGCCCGATGGACATCGGGGCGAGATCACAGGGGAATGGTTGCACGGTTGACGATGAGCCTATCGGTACGGGAGCGGGGCCGAAAGCCAGCAGTGTCCGCACCTGCTGCGTCTGAGCAGCGGTGACCATGTTCCACAGCGGCGTCACCATCCACCATATCGCGCACGCCCTCTCGCACAGGAACCGGAGCACACGGAAGGTCGCCCTCCCCGCCCGTAATACGGGCATTGTCGACCGACGTTTGTCCGGTCAGTTCGACAAGCAGAAGCCATCGCTTCGCCGATCGGGCTTCTGCGCGAATGTTTCAGGCGCGGGGAGCAGCGCCCCCCGCCCCCACCGTCAGAAGTTCACCGCGGCCTTGGCGTACAGGAAGCGGCCGTTGAAACCGAACGGCGAGAAATTGCTGTACGGCAGGAATTGATACGTCGCCGGATAGCTGCCGCCGACGCTCGCCGGGCGCAGGCCATACGGACGGCGATCGGGATAGACGTCGAAGGCATTGTCGACGCCCAGCGTCAGTTGCACGCCCTGCAGTTCGTAGCTCAGCGAAAAATCGGTGATCCACTTCGGGCGCAGAACCTGGTCGTCCGGCCCCAGCGCGGTGAGGCTCAGCGCATTGGCGCCGAGCGGTGCAGTGGTTTCGGGCGAGATCACCAAACCGTAGCGCGTGGTGCGGGCCGATACGCCGACGCCGGCGATCTTGCCGTCGGTCGCCAGCACCACCTTGGTACGCGGCTGCCCGCGTTCGAAGCGAATGCCCTCGACCCGGCCGAACAGCACCAGCCCCGGGATCTGCGCGAGCGGCCCCAGGTTGTTGAGCCGCTTGTCGATCTGGTTCTTGGTATAGTTGTAGGCGGCAGAGAAATTCCACGCGCCGAGCCCGCCCAGGTTGGCGCGATAGGTCGCGACGGCATCGATCCCCTGCGTCGTCGTGTCGAGGCCGTTGATGAAGAAGCGCGCCGCGCCGACGTTGCTGAAGCCGTTGGCCTGCAACACCGCCTGCACCGCCGCATTCTGCGCCGCCGTGCCGACGCCTGCCGCACCCAGGTTCTCCGACAGCACGACGCGGTCCTTGATCTTGATGTGGAAGTAATCGACCGTGACGTTGAGATTGCGGAACGGGTTGAGCGTCGCGCCGCCCGACAGGTTGAGCGACTTTTCCGGATCGAGCGGCTTCGATCCGAGCGCGCGCGCCACCGGGCTGCTCACCGCGACCGTCGAGACGTCGACCGGCACGCCGGCCAGGAAGTTGGTCGAGGTGGTGGTGAAGAACTGCTGGTGGAGCGAAGGCGCACGGAAGCCGTTCGAAACCGATCCGCGCAGCGCGAACCCCTGAGCCAGTTCATACCGCAGCGCGAGCTTGCCGTTGAGCGTGTCGCCGAAGTCGCTGTAATGCTCGTAGCGGCCCGCCGCAGTGGCGGTGAGGCCGGTGAACAGGTCGGCATCGAATTCGATGTAGCCGGCGAAGCTGTCGCGATCGACGTTGGTGCGTGCCGACGCCGGTAGGCCGCCGAAGCCCTGCGCGCCCGCCGCTGCCGCACGACCCGGGAAGGAACAGATACCCGCAGCGTAAACGCCGCCGAGCGCGGTGCAGTTCGTGTCCGTGGTCGCCCGTGCGGCCTGGAAGAACGGCCCCGTCTGGTAGGACTGCGGATCGCCCGGCCGGATCTGATAGATCTCATGTCTATATTCGCCACCGAACGCGAAGGAGAGCGGCCCGGCGAGGCCGAGATCGAACTGCCGCGACAGATCGGCATTGGCGAGGATCTGAGAGAAGGCGAGCCCGCCTGCGTCGAACGAACGTTGGCTCTGCGGGCCGAACGAGACGTTGACGCTGTCCTCGGTCCGGTAATTCAGCTCGTTGCGGCCGAAGCCCAGCGAAAAGTCGCCCTTGAAGCCTGCCAGTTCGGCGCGGATGCCGCTGGTCGCCGACACGTCGTCGATGTTGGACTGGATCTTCGGCAGGTATCCGTCCGGCGTCAGGCCGACAAAATTGGCGTTGTTAGGAGTAGCTCCCGGTGCGATCGTCGAGAAGTCGCGATTGGTCGCCGCCGATTGCTGGCGGAAGTTCGCCGCCGACAGGCCGTCGCGATGGCCATAGGTGAAGAAGCCGTAGAACTCGGCATTTCCCAAGGGCACGCCGGTGTTGATGAGGAAGTTGAAATCCTCCGTCTTCGCATCGCCATAGCGGAAGTCGAGGCGGTTGAAGCCCGCTTCACGGGGATCGAACGTCGTCGACGTCGGCCGGATGTAATTGGGCCGGAGGTCGTAACCCTGGCGGTTGGTGAAGTTGCGATCGCGATATTCGCCGGTGAAGTTGAAATAGCCGCCGTCGCCGACCGGCAGGCCGACGTTGACGCCATAGGTCAGCATCGCACCGTCACGGGCCTTGCGTTCGCCGGAGCTCGCCGCCTGCAGATAGCGCGGATCGGTGGCGTCGAGCGCCGGCTGGCCGCCCAGCAGCCCGTCGAAATTGGCGACACCATCCAGCGTCGTCACATATTTGCCGTAGCTCACCTGCGCCCGCCCGCCCGAGGATGCGGTCTTGAGCTGCACGTTGATGACGCCGGCGATCGCGTCCGACCCATATTGCGAAGAGGCGCCGTCGCGCAGCACCTCGATCCGCTCGATCGCCAGCGCGGGGATCATGTTCATGTCGACCGCAGCGGCGCCGCGCCCGACCGTTCCGTTGATGTTGAGCAGCGCCGAGACGTGCCGGCGCTTGCCGTTGACGAGGACCAGCGTCTGGTCCGGATTGAGACCGCGCAGGGTGGCGGGGCGGGTCACGTCCGAACCATCGGCGATCGAGGGCTGCGGGAAATTGAACGACGGCACGAGCTGGTTGAGCGCCTTGTTCAGTTCGCCCGACCCGGAATTCTGCAGCGCGCTCGAGGAAATGACGTCGATCGGTACCGGGCTGTCGGCAACCGTCCGATTGGGCGCGCGACTGCCGATCACGACGATCTGATCTCCCGCTTCGGCATCGCTTGTGGCCTGCGTGTCGACGGCGGCTTCCTGGCTCGGAGCAGACTGGATCGCCTGCGCTGCAACCGGTGCGGCGAACCCCAGCATGGACGCGGACATCGACAGCCCGGCGAGCAACTTTCTACGCGTCATGAATTTCCCCTGTTGCGAAGGGCATTTTCGCCTCTTCGCTGCGCGACACAATATGTCGTCATCGCCTGCAAGCAAGCCACGGTCGGCAGGGCGCGCGCCTTTGACACACCGCTGTGGCAGCCGCGCCACAGCGGATGTGCGGTTCATCGGCCGACCGTGGTGGAGCGAAGACGCCGACCAGGACCCTTGCAGGCGTGACCGAAGGATAGCTTCCTATGGGTGCGTTAGCTCGCCATACGAAGATGCGCGATACGGCGGCGCCCGACGCATCACGACGCCGCCGCCAGGGTGAAGCGCACCGGCTCGCCGGCTGCCGATGACGGCGCGATCCAGGCGAGGAAGGCGCCTGGCTCGGCCCGCCATGTCAGGTCGCTGCCGACGAATGCCAGCGAGTCGCGGCGCAGCTCGAACGTCACCTGCCTGGCCTCGCCGGGGGCCAGCCGCACCTTGCGGAAGTCCTTCAGCTCGCGCACCGGGCGCGTCACGCTGGCGCTCACGTCGTGGAGGTAGAGCTGCACCACCTCTTCGGCGGTGCGCGTACCGGTGTTGCGGACCATCGCGGACAGGGTGATCGATCCGTCCCAGGCCATCTGCGCCGCCGAGGCGCGCGGTGCGTCATAGGCGATCGTCGAATAGGTCAGGCCATGGCCGAACGGATAGGCCGCGCCCTGTTCCGTGTCGATATAGGCCGACTTGAAGAACAGCGGCTCGCCCGGCACCGGCGGCCGCCCGGTGGAAGGATGGTTGTAGAACAGCGGCTGCTGGCCGGTCGCATGGGGGAAGCTGACCGGCAGCCGGCCCGACGGCATGGCCCTGCCGGTCAGCAGGTCGGCGAGCGCCCGCCCCCCTTCCGAGCCCAGGAACCAGCCGACGAGCAGCGCATCGGCGGCCTTAACTGCTGGCGCCAGGGCGAGGGCGCGGCCGGTCGACAGCATGACGACGATCGGCTTGCCGGTTCCACGCAGCGCCTCGACCAGCGCGACCTGCGCCGCCGGTATGGTGATGTCGCTGCGCGAGCGGGCCTCGCCCGACATCGCCTGCGCCTCGCCGATCGCGGCGACCACCACGTCGGCGGCGCGTGCTGCTGCGACGGCAGCCTCGATCCCGCCGGGGATCGCGCCGTCGACCTCCGCTCCCTTGGCGACGATCAGGCGATCATCGCCGATGGCCTCGCGCAACCCTCGCGCCAGGGTCACCCCCTCGCCCACCCTGGCCCACGGCGCCCATGCCCCGTCGAGTTGCGCCGGATCATCGCCGAGCGGCCCGACCAGCGCGACCTTCGCTCCCCGCCGCAGCGGCAGCACGTCGCGCTCGTTCTTCAGGAGGACGGCGGATCGTTGCGCGGCGCGGCGAGCGAGCACGAGGGCGGCAGGCGTGCGGATGCCGGTGCGTTCGCGCGTGGGATCGAGCGAGCGGTACGGGTCCTCGAACAGGCCGAGCGCCTCCTTGACCAGCAGCACGCGCCGAACCGCCTCGTCAAGCCGCGCGACGGACACCGCGCCGGAGGCGACCAGCGGCGGCAGTTCGCGCTTGAACAATCCACCGCCCATGTTGACGTCGAGACCCGCGTCGAACGCCAGCGCCGCGGCCTCGCGTTCATCGGCCGCGACACCGTGCTGGACCAGTTCCTCCGCCGACCCGGCATCGGACACCACGAAGCCGCGGAACCCCATGTCGCCGCGCAGGATGTCGGTCAGCAGATGCCGGTTGCCCGATGCCGGCACGCCATCCACGTCGTTGAACGCCGCCATCGTCGTCAGCGCGCCCGCATCGAACGCCGCCTGGAACGGCGGCAAGTGGATCTGCCGCAACGCCCGCTCGGTCAGGTCGGTGACGTTATACTCCTTGCCCCCCAGCACCGCGCCATAGCCGGCGAAATGCTTGGGGCAGGCGGCGACGCTGCGGGGATCGGCGAGATCCTTGCCCTGGAAACCGCGCACGTAAGCGGCGGCGAAGCGCGATGCGAGATACGGATCCTCGCCCGATCCCTCCGCCACCCGGCCCCAGCGCTGGTCGCGGGCCACGTCCACCATCGGCGCATAGGTCCAATGCACGCCGACCGCCGTCATCTCTTCGGCTGCCGCGCGGGCGGTTCCCTCGGCCAGGTCCGGCTCGAAACTGGCTGCGAGACCCAGCGGAATAGGAAAGATGGTGCGCAATCCGTGCAGCACGTCCGCACCGAACATCAGCGGGATGCGGAGCCGCGACTGCAACGCCGCCTCCTGCAGCCGCCGGCCGAGCGCGACCCCGGTGCCGCCCAGCAGCGAACCCACGCGCCCTGCCCTGATCTCCGCCATCTGGAACGCGGCACGGTCGCGTGCGGCTGCCTGCGCATTGATGTCGGGATTGATCGGCCGCGGCGTGGGCCGGACGTCATCGGGATAGAGCGTCAGCTGGCCGATCTTCTCCTCCACCGTCATCCGCGCCAGAAGATCGTCGATACGCCGGCTGCCGGCCGCCGTCATGGCCGCGCTCCGGCCGGGCAGGACACCGGCGGCGACAACGCATGCGGTGCCGAGCAACAGGTCGCGCCGTGTCGAACCGAACGTCTTCACAGTGGTAATGTCCTCACGATCAGTCATGGCAGCGATACCCTCCGCGGCGAGTGAAAGGCAGTTCCGGCAAAGCCACCGCCCCTCACGACCCTTGCCGGCTCGTGGCCGAACCCGCCCGGCTCAGCCCGAACAGGCGCTCCGCGTTCGTTTGGAACAGGACGGTCCTGGCCGCGATCGAGAGGGGCATCCGTTCGACGGCGGCGATCGCATCCCCCTGCCGTTCGAAGGGGTAGTCGGTGGCGTAAAGCACCCGGTCCGCTCCCAGCGCCTCGATCGTCAGTCGCAGTGGCAGCCAGTCGTTCATGCCGCTCGTGGTCACCCAGACGTTGGATCGCAGATAGTCCGACGGCAGGCGCTTCATCGGGACCGTTTGACCCGCCGCCTGCATCCGGCCCTGCTGCTCCTGCCACCGGTTGTCCAGTCGCGACATCCAGAACGGCAGACCCTCGCCCATATGCCCGACGACGATCTTCAGCTTGGGAAAGCGGTCGAACACGCCGGCCTGCATCAGCTTGAGCAGATGGGTACCGACCTCGACGCCATAGGCCCATGCCGCCCCGCCGGTCAGCGGGCCGGCAAGCACCTCGCGCATCGCGCCGGCCGGCTCGCGCGGATGGATGTAGAGGGGCACGTCTAGCGCTTCGGCAGCCTCGAACATCGGCCAGAACGACGGGCCGTCCAGATAGGCATTGGCGGTATGCGAGTTGACGATGCCGCCCTTCAGCCCCAGCGCCCGTACGCCGCGTTCGAGTTCGTACGCCGCCGCTTTCGGATCCTGAGGTGCGAACGCGGCCAGAGCAGCCAGACGATCAGGATAGTTGCGGCATGCCGCCGCCACGAAGTCGTTGGCATTCCGGGCCAATGCGGTCGCCTCCGCCGCCGGGAACACCTGCACGCCGGGCGAGGACAGCAACAGCAGCTGCATGTCGACGCCGTCGCGATCCATCGCCGCGATGCGCCCCTCGCCCACGTCGACCAGCCGGGCCGCCAGGTCGGCTGCCGGCCCGAACCGCGTGATCAGGGGAACGCCGGGTACGGTCACACGCGCGTTCGCCGCCAACAGGTCCGGGCTGAGATAGCCTTCTTCGCAGGCGATCCGCCGGTAGGTCCTTGCGGTCGGCGGTGCTGCCGCGACGAGCATCGCTGCGGCAGCACCGCCGATGGCGTCGCGACGGCTGACCCTCACGCCCGCGCTCCTCCCGAGAGGACGATCATGCGATCAGAACTCGACCGATGCCTGGAGACCCACCTGGCGAACCGCCTGGGGGCTGTACGCGGTGGCGAAGGCGTAAGCCGAACCCGGCTGAGCCGCGAGACCCGCGATCGCGGAGGCGATCCGCGACCCCCCGATGTTCGAGACATAGGGTCAGGACTCGTTGATCACAGCCAGAAGATGACGGTGGCAGCGAGGGCAATAGCGGAGAGGAAGGCGGTCGGGCATCGATCGTAGCGGGTAGCAACCCGGCGCCAGTCTTTGAGGCG
>NZ_JBZFLF010000016.1:0-3602 GCF_058313455.1 Sphingomonas sp. SP5
TGGTTGCGGGGACAGGATTTGAACCTGTGACCTTCAGGTTATGAGCCTGACGAGCTACCGGGCTGCTCCACCCCGCGCCAAATATCCATCGCAGTGGTACTTTGATGGAGTGTCCTGTTGGAGACGGGGGCCCCCGCGGTGTGGCGGGGGGTGTTCGTGTCCGTCGGGACGAGACGTGTATGAATGGGTTCTTACCTGCACATCGCTTCAATGCCTGGCGACGACCTACTCTTCCATCGCTTAGGCGATAGTACCATTGGCGCAGGCGGGTTTCACGGCCGAGTTCGGGATGGGATCGGGTGGGACACCGACGCTATAGCCACCAGGCAATGAAGCGTGTGCAGGGGTACGCAGCAAAGTGGTACTTTGCTGCGGTTGGACCGTGGCGGCCGGTCCGCTCGTATTCGCGGGCGTTCCGGTTACCTTGGTCTGGTTCAAGATCGATGCGTGCACTTTTGACGTACTGTGATTGTATCTGGCGTATCGACGCTTATCATCCACGCCAATCGCTGAGAGCCCAGGGCTGTCATTGATGGTGTGTCCTCTCAAGCGCGAATAGGACAATTAGTATCGGTTAGCTCCATGCGTTACCGCACTTCCACATCCGATCTATCAAGGTCGTGGTCTCCGACCGTCCTATGAAATCTTATCTCGAGGGAGGCTTCCCGCTTAGATGCTTTCAGCGGTTATCCCGTCCGTACATAGCTACCCTGCTGCGCCGTTGGCACGACGACAGGTACACCAGAGGTACGTTCAACCCGGTCCTCTCGTACTAGGGTCAACTCCTCTCAAATTTCGACGCCCACGGCAGATAGGGACCAAACTGTCTCGCGACGTTCTGAACCCAGCTCACGTACCACTTTAATTGGCGAACAGCCAAACCCTTGGGACCTGCTCCAGCCCCAGGATGTGATGAGCCGACATCGAGGTGCCAAACAACCCCGTCGATATGAGCTCTTGGGGGTTATCAGCCTGTTATCCCCGGCGTACCTTTTATCCGTTGAGCGATGGCCCTTCCACGAGGGACCACCGGATCACTATGACCGACTTTCGTCTCTGCTCGACTTGTCAGTCTCGCAGTCAGGCGGGCTTATGCCATTGCACTCTTGCAGCCGGTTTCCAACCGGCCTGAGCCCACCATCGCGCGCCTCCGTTACTCTTTAGGAGGCGACCGCCCCAGTCAAACTACCCGCCACAGAGGGTCCCTGCACCGGCTAACGGTGCGAGGTTAGACATCAGAAAACAACAGGGTGGTATTTCACCTATGGCTCCACGCCGGCTGGCGCCAACGCTTCAAAGCCTCCCACCTATGCTACACAGTTCTTTCCTAATGCCACTCTGAAGCTGCAGTAAAGGTGCACGGGGTCTTTCCGTCTAACCGCGGGTACTCCGCATCTTCACGGAGAATTCAATTTCGCTGAGCATGTCCTGGAGACAGTGGGGAAGTCGTTACGCCATTCGTGCAGGTCGGAACTTACCCGACAAGGAATTTCGCTACCTTAGGACCGTTATAGTTACGGCCGCCGTTTACCTGGGCTTCATTTCAGAGCTTGCACCCCTCCACTTAACCTTCAGGCACCGGGCAGGCGTCAGGCCCTATACGTCGTCTTGAAGCCGACTTAGCAGAGCCCTGTGTTTTTGCTAAACAGTCGCTACCCCCTGGCCTGTGCCCCCAGCAAGAGCTTGCGCCTATGCTGGGCCTCCTTCTTCCGAAGGTACGGAGGCAATTTGCCGAGTTCCTTCAGGACACTTCTCTCAAGCGCCTTGGTATACTCTACCAGACCACCTGTGTCGGTTTCGGGTACGGTCTATACGGTGGGGCTATTTCCTGGAACAGTTTCGAAGCACGCTCAATCCGATAAGAGCGTACAACACACACCATCCGTCACACACCACCAGGCCCACGAATATTAACGTGGTTCCCATCGACTACCCCCTTCGGGCTCGTCTTAGGGGCCGGCTCACCCTGCGCGGATTAGCCTTGCGCAGGAACCCTTGGTCTTTCGGCGAGAGGGCATCTCACCCTCTTTATCGCTACTCATGTCTGCATTCGCACTTCCGATACCTCCACGACCCATTACCAGATCGCTTCACAGGCTTACGGAACGCTCCGCTACCGCGTGATCGTAAGATCACACCCTAAGCTTCGGTGCGTGTCTTGAGCCCCGTTACATCTTCGCCGCAGAAACCCTTGTTTAGACCAGTGAGCTGTTACGCTTTCTTTAAAGGATGGCTGCTTCTAAGCCAACCTCCTGGTTGTTTTGGGATTTCCACATGCTTTCCCACTTAGACACGACTTGGGGACCTTAGCTGTAGGTCAGGGCTGTTTCCCTTTTGACGACGGACCTTAGCACCCGCCGTCTGTCTCCCGAGTATCACTCCTAGGTATTCGGAGTTTGGTTAGAGTTGGTAGATCTCGCGACCCCCGCATCCATCCAGTGCTCTACCCCCTAGGGTGTCCGCTCGAGGCACTACCTCAATAGTTTTCGCGGAGAACCAGCTATTTCCCGGCTTGATTGGCCTTTCACCCCTAAACACAACTCATCCGGTAACTTTTCAACGTTAATCGGTTCGGACCTCCAGTGCGTGTTACCGCACCTTCATCCTGGTCATGCCTAGATCGCCGGGTTTCGGGTCTAATACATCAAACTACATCGCCCTATTCAGACTCGCTTTCGCTGCGCCTACACCTAACGGCTTAAGCTTGCTTGATACATTAAGTCACAGACCCATTATGCAAGAGGTACGCAGTCAGCCCTCAAGAGGCCTCCTACTGCTTGTAGGCAATCCGTTTCAGGTACTGTTTCACTCCCCTCATCGGGGTGCTTTTCACCTTTCCCTCACGGTACTAGTTCGCTATCGGTCACATACGAGTATTTAGGCTTGGAGGGTGGTCCCCCCATGTTCAGACAGAATTACACGTGTTCCGCCCTACTCGAGTCCTATCACATCACTTTCGCATACGGGGCTGTCACCCGCTATGGCGCTACTTTCCAGAAGCTTCTGCTAGTTGAATGATAGGCACTGGCCTGGTCCGCGTTCGCTCGCCACTACTAACGGAATCTCGGTTGATGTCTTTTCCTCCAGCTACTGAGATGTTTCAGTTCACCGGGTTCGCTTCTCGAAACCTATGTATTCAGTCTCAAGATACCTGTTCCCAATTAACCCTATCAGAGCCGAACGGCGACACGCGTGAAGCGTGCCGCCAAGCGGCTCAGCTAGGATTAATCGGATAGGTGGGTTTCCCCATTCGGAAATCTGCGGGTCAAAGGTTGCTCACACCTCACCGCAGCTTATCGCAGCGTGCCACGTCCTTCATCGCCTGTATGTGCCAAGGCATCCACGAATTGCCCTTACCTCACGCTTGAGAGTCCACACCACCAACGACAACGCTGGGCATTCCGGAGAACACCAACTCGGCAGAGCAGCGTGCGTCAGATAACTGATGTGGATGTTAATCATCTCAGCCAGATATTAAGTGATTGAAGCCGGTGTGGAGACGCTCATCCGTGCCAGCCTTGCGGCCGACCCAGATGGTCGTTTGTCCAAACCAACACCATCACGGCATCGATTTTAAGAACCCATTCACAATGTCAAAGAGG